>CALMFG010000118.1 GCA_937863465.1 uncultured Clostridia bacterium | reverse complement strand
ATCAAGGAAAGCTGCAGAACGCTGATTGAGAAAATCAAGCAGACTGGTAACTAATTCAAAAAATCATGAGGGTGGACGTCCATCCTCTTTTTTATTGGCTTTTTTTGCGCGTGGTTGATAGAATATATGGAAAGATAATTTGAAAGGAAGCGCGATGAAGAAACCCGAGCTGCTGGCCCCCGCGGGGAGCATGGAAGCCTTAAAGCAGGCCGTCCACCACGGCGCCGATGCCGTCTACCTGGGCGGCACCGATTTTGGCGCGCGCGCGTTTGCCGAAAACTTCTCGCCCGAGGCTTTGCAGGAGGCGGTTGCCTATGCCCACCTCTACGGCAAAAAGGTGTATGTCACGGTGAATACGCTGATTGGTCAACCGCGATGGGACGACTTCATCCGCACAATTTCTTTTTTAAACGACGTCGGAGCGGATGCCGTGATTTTGCAGGACATCGGCGCGGCCAAAGTCGTGCACGCGCTGTTCCCCGATCTGCCCTGGCACGCCAGTACGCAGATGCACAATCACAATGCGTCATCGGCCGGATTTGCGCAAGCCTTGGGTGCCGAGCGCGTGGTGCTGGCCCGCGAGATGCGGCTTGCCGATATCAAAGCTTTAAAGAGTATCGGCGTCCAGACCGAGGTGTTCATCCATGGCGCACTCTGTGTTTCCTACTCGGGTCAATGCCTGTTTTCGGCGCTGACGCAGGGGCGCAGCGGCAATCAGGGCGCTTGTGCGCAGGTCTGCCGTATGCGGTACGTTTTGCTTGAAACCCAGGACGGGCAAACCATAACGCGCCTGACCGACGGCGATTTTCTGCTGTCTCCCAAAGATCTGGGTGTTCTGAATCGCATCGGCGAAATGATGGATGCCGGCATCGATTCGTTCAAAATTGAAGGGCGCATGAAATCGCCCGAATATGTGGGCTACGTCACCGCGCTGTATCGGCGGCTGATTGATGATTACGCCGAAAACGGAAAATCCGCGCTGTCCGAAACCGAAATGGATACGCTGGCGCGGCTGTTCAACCGCGGGTTCACCCAAGGACTGGTTCTGGACGCTTTCGGGTCAGAGATGATGCGTCCCGACCGACCCAACCATATGGGCGTCAAAATCGGTCAGGTGACCAAAACCAGCAAAGAGAAAATCACCATCCAACTCTCTGCGCCCTTGCATCAGGGCGACGGCATCAAGTTCGAAAACGCCGATTCGGGCATGATTGCCGAGATGATTTATCAAAACGGTCTTCTGGTCAGCGGCGCAAAAAACGGCGACGTCATTCAACTGGATAACAAGCCAAACCTCACCGCGCCCGATACCGTTCTCGTGACGCAGGACAAACGCCTCACCGAGCGGCTGGCCGCGTTTGAACCCATCCGCGTTCCGGTGGATGTCTCGGTTTCCGCAAAAATCGGGCAGGCGCTTTCGGTGACCGTCTCGGACGGCGTCCATACCCTGACCGAAACCGGCGAACCCGTACAGGCCGCCAAGAGCGCACCGACCGACGCCGACGCCGTCCGCGCCCAGATATCCCGTTTGGGCGACACCGCGTTTGACTTACGCGAATTCTCGTTTTCGGGCGAAAACGTCTTTGTGCCCAAGTCCGAGCTCAACGGTCTGCGGCGTGCCTTGACCGACCAACTGACAAAAGCGCGGAAGCTTCCCGCCGAGCGACGCGCGTTGTCGCTCGATTTACCCCGTCTCTTCGACTTTTCTGCTTTCCGTCCGTTGGACGAAGGTTTCAGCGTGTTAGTCCGCAACGCCGCGCAATTCGACGCGGCCAGAGACTTTCCGTTTGTACGCGTCTATACCGACGACGCCGAGCTCTACCAATCCCACGCCGATGACGCGCGTCTGTTTTTCATGCTCCCCCGCGCAGGCGAGAAAACCCTGCCGAGCGCCGAACGCGTGCTGGCCACCGAAAACGGCGGGTTAAGCTATCCGTCTTTGACCAAAGCTGCGGGCACCACGCTGAACGTGCAAAACGCTTCCTCGCTGGCACTTCTCATGGAAAAGGGTGTGGGGCTGGTCACGCTGAGCCCTGAACTAACCGACACGCAAACCGCGTTGATGACAAAAGCTTTTACCGAAACATTCGGTTTTATCCCGCCGCTGGAGGCCGTGGTTTACGGACGGTTCGAGCTGATGCTGACAAAAAACTGCATCATCGCCTCAGCCCTTAAAACCGAAAAGAACTGCGGGAAATGCCGCCATGCCGACTATGCCCTTCGGGACATCCGCGGCGCAGTCTACCCCATCAAAACCGACGACAATTGCCATAACCATATCTTTGCGGCCGAAAGCACCGACCGAATCCGCGATATCCAATCGCTGAAAAACATAGGTATCTCGCGCTTCCGGCTGTCACTTCTGGATGAAAGCCCGGCCGAATGCCGCGCGCTGTTCTCCCGCGTTTTCAGTCTCTAAATCCGGCAACAAAAAAAAGCTTCGGGATATCGAAGCCTTTTTGTTTTGTTTAGAGAAATTTTATGCGTTCAGGTAATCGTACAGAAGGCCGGCACCGGTTTCCACCAGCGCTATGCAGGGTTTCTGCGCATAAAGTTCGCCGGTATATACCGAAGGAACCGGATCCTTTTCCAGCTTAGCGGTCAATTCCGCACACATCGTGGTATCAAACTGATCGGTAAACGATTTGGCTAACGCCTGAATGTCGCTTTTTATCAGCGCTTTGTTGTCCACATCCGCAGAATCCACTGCGCCTTTTTTCATGCCGACGACAAAAGCCATTCCCGTGATGACACCGCAGGTCTGTTTCAGCCCGCCGACGCCGCCGCCGAATCCCGACGCCAGCTTCAACATGGCATCCTTGGTGATACCGCAGCAGTCGGCAAAAGGCACTGCGGTGGACTGGGCGCAGTTAAAGCCGGAAAGGAACGCTTCCCGGGCTTCTTTAACCATTTCTTCTTTCGTACCCATGTTTTTCTCCTTTGTAACACTTTTTAGTTGGCGCTTTTATTTTTCTCGCCTTTGATTATAAAGGCTAAAGCTTTGGCGAGCAGATAGAGAAGAACGACATAGATAGGCACTTCTATCGCCGCCGCCACCGTCCGCGTCGGTATCAGAGCCTGCAGCGGTACACCATAGAATAGATGGATAGCCAGCGTATTCAGCACCACCGAGCAGACCACCTGCGCCACCAGAACCAGCAGGATGGTTTTAAGCCAGGTGATTTTCTTGCTTTTTAAGTAGAATAGTCCGGCGATGACACCGAAGAGCGCCATGGTGATGGAAAAGACGGGATTATACGCGCCGAGTTGGGCGCCCATGAAAAAACCCGCCGTGTCGGCCACAAAGCCGACCATGCCGCCCCATAGCGGCCCGAAGAAGATGCCCGCCAGCATGACCATGACCGGCGTCAGGGAAACCTCGACCACCTTGCCGCCGAAACCCGGAATCTCGATGGAGAAGTAGGCGCTGAAGACCGCACCTAACGCGGCCAGCATTGCACAGAAAATCAGTGTACGTAAGTTCGTTTGTTTCATATTCCGATAACCTCCTTTTCTTATGCATTCACCGAAAAAAGGCCTGAAGAATCTTAAAAATTTGCCTCATCAGCGTAGCTACCAAGAAAATGGAGTTATCATTTTCTTGCAGCGGATGCGTTTCCCTATCGCAAGGCGAAAAATCGCCTTTTCGTTCCCGGACGACATCCCATTCCGGAACACTTCACGCAGGGAGACTACTCTGCATAATTAAATTAATTATATCAGTTTCGGGCTTATGTTTCAACAGAGGTTCAGCCATCAGTGTTTCAGAACCTACATGTTTTTGTCCCGTTTGCGCTTGGCGCGCAAATGCCCTTCCGCTTCTCGGCAGATATCCACTCGTAGTTGCTTAGAAAAGTAAAGTGCCATAATCTCATATTTCTCATTCCATACACACCATTAATTTGTGTTCATGGCCACTATGCAATTTTTTTCTACATAAACATGCTATAATGGATGAAATATCAAAAGCTAAGGATATTCTTATGAAAAAAGTAATTTACTACTTTTCCGGAACCGGAAATTCGCTGGCCGTCGCCAGAGACATCGCCCAAAACATCGGCGCGAGTCTGGTGCCCGTTATCTCCCTTTTGGGCGAAAAAAGCATCTCTGTTTCAGGCGATACCATCGGAATTGTCTTCCCTCTTCAGGATTTTAAAGCCCCACCGCCTGTAGCGGATTTTGTTTCCAGATTAAGCGATTTGAATGGGAAATACATTTTTGCCGTCTGCACATATGGCTTAAAGCCCGCCCATTCGCTGGCCCGGCTGGATAAGCTTCTGCAATCCCACGGCGGGCGTTTGGCTTGCGGGTTTGCGGTGAAGATGCCGCATAACGGCATCGCTTCGGGAAGATTCTCGGGTTCTGCCGTCTTTCGAGACATCAGTGCGTGGAAAAAGCGCGTTCCTTCCGTATGTGATGTCATCAATCGGCATGAGAAAAAGGCGCTCGAATCCAGCCCGCCCATCTTC
>CALMFG010000117.1 GCA_937863465.1 uncultured Clostridia bacterium | reverse complement strand
CGCAGGACAGCTCCAGCTTGTAGAGGCTTCGACCAATACCTATCGGTTTGTACCGCCCGAAAATTTTAATGGCACGGTAACGTTTAATTATTCGGTGACCGACGGGAATGGCGGACAAGCGATAGGAACGGTGATACTGACCGGCAAAGGCGTTAACGATGCGCCGGTTATTCAGCCGGATGCGGGAAACGTCTACCAGACGGATGAGGATATCTTAAGCGGCAATTTGGTCTTTAATATCAGTGACCTTGAGACACCCAGCGATGATTTGGTGGTCACTTTCGGGTCATCAAACGAGGACCTGGTCGGAAAATCGGGTTTGAGCTACACCAGCAGCGGCGGTGTGGTGACCTTAAACATTCTGCCGAACAGCAATGCGCCGGTAACGCAGGTATCGGCTGAAACGACAATAACTCTGACGGTCAGCGACCATAAAGACAGCACGGACTATTCGTTTACATTGACCGTCAATGCGGTGGAAGACGCGCCGGTGGCTGTGGACGACATCGTACAAGTCGGGTTCAACAGTGTGGTGGTTATCTCACCGCTGGATAACGATTATGATAATGATTTAGATGAAATCGCACTGGCGGAGTATACTTATTCCGGCACCGGTACGGTGACGCAGAGCGGTGATACACTGACTTATACACCAGCGAGGGGTTTTTCTGGAACCGAGACCATCACCTATACCGTGGAGGATATCAACGGATATTCGGATACCGGAACAGTGACGCTGAACGTCAGTCCCAGTTCGGTTGCGCCTTTGATTGAACAGATATCCAATACCAAAACCAATGAAGATACGCCGGTTCTGGGCATTCCATTGACCATTACCGATGATGACACCGATGATGAAGATTTAACCGTGACAGCGGGTTCCTCCAACGCCGATTTGATTGATACAGCCGGCATCAGTGTGGCCCGGCTGGGCGGCGGAGATTACACCATCAGCTTGTCACCCAAGGAAAACCAGTATGGTACAGCGGTGATTTCTGTGAACGCTTCTGACAATGTCAACAGCACGGACATGACCTTTATCTTGACGGTCTATCCTGTGAACGATTTGCCGGCTGCCAATACCGACGAGGTGCTTGCCACTGAAGATGTCATCATATCCATCGACCCGATTGCGAACGATACGGATGTGGAAACCGAGACCAGCGCATTGCGCATGGCATCCTTCACCCAAACGACGCACGGATTGCTGCAGGTATCCAACGGCGTTTTGACTTACAATCCGGATGATAACTACTATGGATCTGATTCCTTCACCTATGAGGTGACGGACGGCGTGGCCACGGTCACTGGGACGGTCAATATCACGGTTCAGTTTGTCAATGATAATCCGGTGGCTTGGAATGACTGGAAAACCGTTCCGGCATATTCGGCTGGCAACAGTGCGGTCGAAATTAATGTGCTCAGCAACGATGAAGATGTGGATGTGTATGAGGGCGTAGTCCACCGGAACAATCTTAATGTGATCAGTTGGACATCACCGGCGCACGGCATGGTCGTACGTCTGGAGAATGGCAATCTGTCCTATATTCGAACCGAGCCGGGCGACGGCGAACGGGAGACCGACAGCTTCATTTATACCATCGAAGACCCCTTACACGGCACCGACACCGCCACCGTTTATATTGCCACGAGCTTCAGCGACAGCATCTACACCTATTCGGTTTCGCCAAACCGGGTGGAGGATATGGGGCCGTACACGATTGCGCTTTCTGTCCACATCCCCAGTCGCGTTGAAAACTATACGATTACGATAAACGGCGTGGATAAAGGCGTGGTGACGGCGATAGACGAGACGGCCTTTACTCTGACCTATGAACCCACGCTGAATGAAAACGGATGGGATACGTTCTCCTATACGGTGACGAATGATGACAATGCCGCCGAGACATCGACCAGCTATGTCTATTTATATATCAAGCCGGTCAATGATCCGCCATACTTTACAACGACGCAACCGGATATCACAATCGACGAAGACGCGGCCAGTGAGACTTATACGGTAACCTTTACAGATGATGATAACGACATTTTAGATTCTGAACTGACGTTCTGGTTCGCCTTTGATGAGAGCGGCAGCACCGAAAGCCGGATACTGTTGCGCGACGGCATCAACATGACGCGTACCGATGGCACCGTCACGTTTTCACTGACGTCTGTCGAAAATGCGTTTGGCGAGCTGCCTGTCGCGATGATGGTGAGCGACAATACCGTGACGGTTGCACAGAGTTTTAACTTCACCGTCAATCCGATTGACGATGTACCCGAAGCACCGAATATCACAAAAGTGGTGGAAGAGGATTCATTTGGCGTCATCTCGGCAGTCAACAGCAACAGCGACATAGAAGATGGGGACAATGTGACAATCACGACGGGCTCGGCATCGAAGGGCACGGTCACGGTCAACGCGGATAAAACAATCACCTATACACCCAACCCGAATGAAACCGGCAGCGACAGCTTTACCTATACGCTGACCGATACCGAAATGGAATCGGCAACAGGAACCGTCTTCATTACAATTAACCCGGTGAATGATGCGCCGAATATCTATAATTACCAATATTCAACCCATGGATTGGAAGATACGCCGCTGCGCATAGCCTTCAGCCTTTCGGACGTGGACAATACTTATGCTGATTTGAATTTGTCGATTACATCGAGCAACGACGGAATCATAGACGCTTCAAAAATCATCATCCCTGAAGCCGCCGCGAGCATGCAGCTATTGCTGACGCCCGAAGAAAACGCCAATGGCACATTGGTCCTGACTGTGACCGCAGACGACGGTGAGCAATCGATTGTCCGTGAATTTGAATTGGTTCTGGAACCAGTCAACGATTATCCAACGGCAACAGACGATGTGGGTACGGTTAACGAAGATACGTCCGTCGATATGAATCTTGTCCTAAACGATCATGATATTGACGATACAGCGCTTTCGGTAATCGCCATCACCGACCCGCTGCATGGTTCGGTAGTCATCCTGCCAAGCGGACTTGTCCGATATACGCCCGACAAGGATTACTATGGTTCGGATACGTTTGAGTACACGATATCCGACCCGCTGCACGGCACGGATACGGCACACGTCGCCATATCCGTCACATCGGTTAACGACAATCCGGTGGCGGATAAAGAGGAAGTCAGCACTGATGAGGATACAGCGATTACCATTGATGTGCTGGCCGGCGATACGGATGTGGAAGGCGATGCACTGTATATCGACCCGACCGGATTTGCGGGGAGCACCAAATCACAATCGATTGCGGTGGTGGATGGATATGTGGTGTATACGCCGACTGAAAACATATACGGCGATGACACGTTTACTTATACAGTTCGGGACACCAACGGGGGATGGGCGAACGGCACGGTCACCGTCCATATCGCATCCAAACTGGATGCCCCTGTCGCCAGCTATCCTGAAGGCGGCGAACCGCCCTGGATCATGTACGAGGACCAGACAGTCACTTTCATCATCGATTACACCAGTGTAGAAATAGAATACCCTGAGATTATGATGACGGCGACATCATCCAATCAGGCGATTTTGCCCAACACGAATATCGTGGTGGAACAAACATCTTTTGGAGAAATGGTGACAAGGGTGTATATCACCATGACACCAACTT
>CALMFG010000116.1 GCA_937863465.1 uncultured Clostridia bacterium | reverse complement strand
GAAAACGCTGAAATGGCGAGTTTACGCAAACCTAAGTGATCCGAAAACCAGCTTTCAAACGTGGCTGGCTTATCCGCCGAATTATAGACATCTACCAGCGTGGTGGCATAGCGTTTGTCCATTTCCATGATGTCCGCTTCGTTTTTTTTGTAGAAAAAGGGCATCAGAGCCAACGGCAGAATCAGCAGCAGTGCGGCAATGGCGATATAGATTTTTTTAACGGATGATTTCATAGCTTTTCCTTATATCACTTAAAACCTAAAATAGATAAACGGGTTGTAGCTTCCGTTGTAGATGCTGGTGACCGAAACGAGGAACAAAACAAACACGGTGATGATATAGGCATGACGCCAAACGCCGCCTTTTTCCTTGCTCTTGTTGTTCAGCAGCAGAATGCCGCCCAGGCTGGCCGCGATGCCGAAGACAAAGGCGATGATGATATCATTCTGCAAAAACTCGGTGGGCAGGCGATGCAGCTGGCCCGAGAAGGCTTGGGGGATAAACAGCGCCTTTAAGTACTTTACGGCATACCCAAGACTGGCCGCGCGGAACAGTACCCAGCCGACGATGACCACCAAAAGGGTGTAGATTCTCGAAAGAAATGCGGGGATTTTTTTGAGCCATCTGCCCAGGAAAGCCCGTTCCAGCACCAGAAACAGCCCGTGCCAGATTCCCCAGATGACAAAGTTCCAGGCCGCGCCGTGCCACAGACCGCAGACAAAAAATACGATGACCAGATTGATATAGGTTCGCGCATTCCCCTTGCGGTTGCCGCCCAGCGGGATATACAGGTAATCGCGAAACCAAGTGGACAGCGAAATATGCCAGCGCCGCCAGAAATCCTGAACCGATTTGGCGGTGTAGGGCAGATTGAAGTTTTCCAACAGATCGAACCCGAAGATTTTGGCGAGGCCGATAGCCATGTCCGAATAGGCACTGAAATCCAGGTAAATCTGCAAGGTGTAGGCGATGATGCCCACCCACGCGATACCGGTGGTGAGCTCGGGCGAAGCCAGGGCGAAAACACTGTCCGCGGCCTTGGCCACCGTGTTGGCCAGCAGGACTTTTTTGATGAATCCGGCCATAAACCGGAGCATACCGCGAAAAACGCCGTTCAGGTCGATGCTGCGTTTTTCAATCTGCTCATAGATATCCGCGTAGCGCACGATGGGGCCGGCGATGAGCTGGGGGAAGAACGCGACGTACAGCGCAAAATTGGTCAGCGAACGGGTGGAGCCCACGTGGCCGAAGTAGACATCCAGCGTATAACTCAGCGCCTGGAACGTATAGAACGAGATGCCGAGCGGCAGGAGGATGTTTTTGACGAAGTCCGGGACGGCAACCGAGATGCCGAGACGGGAGAGAAGCCCCGCGGCATTATCCGCGAGAAAACCGGCGTATTTAAAGTAGACCAGAAGGCCCAGACTTAAAGCCAGCGTGACGATGAGTATAAACTTCTGGTAGGGGGTGCGTTTTTCATCTTTTTTTAAAATTCGGTCAATATTGCCTTTGGTCAGCAAAAGCCCGGCAAAATAGTTGATCAGAATCATGGACAGCAGGATAAGGGTATCCTTACCGCTGCCCCAGAAGATGAAGACCATGCTGAAGATTAAAAGGATGATGTTGGCCAGCCGGAAATTGATTTTCCATGCGACGGCATAGAAAATCAGCAAAACCGGCAGAAAGCCGAAAAGGAATATCGACGAAGAAAAAACCATACTATCTGTTTTTCGCCGCGCTTTCGCAAAAATAAAAGTGCCTTTTTGCGGACGGGGGCTCAAACAACCTCCTAAAGAAAAACTTCAAATTCGTTTGTATTATTTAATCTTAAAAATTGCCCGCTTGATGGTGCCCAGAAATTTTCGTAAACGGGGCGGTATATGGTTTAAGAAACTTTCGTACCGCTTTTCGGCTGTCAGCATGGGCAGGTGTTTATCCAATGTGCCGATGACCTCGCTGTACTTCTCGTGCTTTAGGCCCACCTTGTCCAGAATGCGGCGGTTCAGTCCCACCAGCATGTGGTATTGGGCGTTCAGCTGTAAAACACCATAGGGGTGGCTTAATAGATGCCCCGGGAAATATCCGGCGTTTTGCGCGGCGTAGGGGTACAGCCGCTCATAGGCGTGCAGGACTGTTCCGTTCAGGTTGTTCGGTTCGGGCGGGAAATCGTCATAAGACAGGTTCTTTTCGCAAAGATGCGCCAGCGCTTTGCCACGGAACCAAAACATGGTGCCGAGCGGCGCCAGCGGGGGTTTGTCGTCCTCAATGGGGACGGTGATGCCGTGCTCTTTGGCCAGAGCCACTGTGTTTTCGTAGTTTAAAATCCATTCCCGGCCCAGCGTCTGGTAGATGCTGGCGTGGAAGGGCGGCGTGGGCGAAAGAATGCCAAGGCGCGGATTGTCCGCAAAGGTTTGCAGGACGTTCTGGACGAAATGGCCGGAGGCCAGATTATTCTCGAAGCATTGGTAGGAAAAAGCGTCCCCCACACTGGCGGGCGCCCATTGGGTGGTCTTTTTGTCGTGCATATAACAGATGACGTCGTAGGTCTCCACGGCGTCTTTGCACCCGATGAGGAGCGAGGAAACGTCCCGGCCGCGGTTGCCGATGACCCGAACATCCAGCGAGGCGCAGGACAGCACCGAAAAAACCTTTTCGATGGCTGCTTTTTTCTCAGCCGAATTGGTGGTGATGACCACATGGGTGCGTGCGGGCATGGATTTGGCGTATTCCAGACAGTAGTCAAACAGATCTTCGTAGTAAAGGTGCATACAGAGTGCCACGGACAGGGCGTCCGCGTTGGCTTTTTTGGGTATTTCGTGGTCGGCGGGCAGAACGTATGAAAGCCCCAGTGCGTTTTTGATGTCGTGCTGGTTAGCGGTACGCAAAATTCGGTCCCAGACCAGATTGATGTCATAAGAAGTGTGCTGGTCGATATAATCGAACGCCGATCGAACGGTATGCCCCAGACTGGTTTCCAGCGTTTCCCCCAGGTCGCGCGAAAAGACCGTTTCGTCAATGTACGGTGCCTTTTTATCTTTTAAGGTGATGAGCGGTGCGTCCAGCATCAGGTTGTTGGTGAAGCCATTTTGTTCATCCATCTTTAAGAAGGCATCAAAGGCAAAGCCCGCTTTGACCAGCGTTTGGGTGGCCAGCACTTCGCCGTAAGGCGCTTTTGCACGGTTCAGCAGATTTTTAAATATGGGGGAGGCGAAAACAGCTTTTTTGACAACGATGAACGACCAGACCAGATGCTCTGGAATTTCGGCAAATCGCTTTAAGCCGTATTTTTTTCGTTCGGAGGGTTCGGCCGTATGCTTTTCGATTTTGGAGAGACTCCAAAAATCGGCAGGTCGGTCCTGCATAGCCGAAAAAAGCGCTTCGGGCGGAAACAGCGGGCCCAACAGAGAAGAATCGAAGAAGCAGATTTCGTCGAAATCGCCGCGGTTCTGCGCCAGCTTGAATCCGGCGTCGTAGGCCGAAAGGCGGGGGACATCGCCGCATTCCACAAACAGGGTGGTGTATTCGGACAGGAAGCTCTCCGCTTCCGGGCTTAAGCTCGACGCCGTCACAATAAGGTCATCCAAAAAAGGCATCAGGCTGGCCAGCTGCGTTTGCGCCGCCGCATCCAGAATGCCGTGGGGGTCGTTTAAATAGTAAATACCCAGTCTGCTCGCCTGCATCTATTTACCTTGCTTCTTTTAAAATTTGCTGTATTTTTTCGGCGTTGCCGTAGACAATCGGCGAATCATAAGGCCGGTCGGCAAACGCGCCGTATTCCAATCGAATCTTAAATCCGTTCTTCTCGATGAAGGCTTCCACAACGTCCTTCAGGGCCTGCGGCTTTCCGCTGCAGCAATTGATGACGCCGGTGACTTCGGTTTGGCTGGCGGTGGAAGCAATCATATGTGCCAGCGTTTGAATATCGATAAAATCATACTGGTTGGTGCCGGTGGTGAAGGGGAAGGTGGTCTTGCCCTCTTTTTCGGCCGCAATCAGCTTGGTGAACACCGATGCATTGCGCTCGTCGTCGCCCAAAATGTAGTAAGCGCGCACCCACTGCAAAACCGTGCCGGTGTCCGCCAGCGACAGGGTCAGCGCACGGCGCAAAGCGTCTTTAGCCACGCCGTAAAGCGAACGCGGATTGGTGGGGGTATCCTCATTGATTTCGCCTTCAAAGTAGCCCACTTCGTGCATACTGCCCATGACCAGCACCTGCTTTAGCCCTTGAGCCGCCATACTCATCACAAAATCATAATGCGCGGAGAGATACTTGAGGTGCGCCTGGCTGTTGTGCGAAAATCCGTCTTTCCACGCCATATGAATCATCACGTCGGGCGAACCGAGACGCGCAAAAAGGCCTTCGTGTTCTTTGAAGACATCGATAGACGCCACCGCTGCGCGCGGGTCGATATCTTTCGTGACAAAGTCCAGCGCGGTGACGCTGTGCCCCATATCCAGAAGGGATTTGACGACATGACGGCCGATATATCCGCCGCCGCCGGTGACCAAAACTTTTAATGCCATGTGGGTAGACTCCAAATCCTAAAACAAAAGGCTTAATCATCGAGCGTTAAGCCTTAAAATATCTAAAACATTATACAACATTTATTTGGTATAAACAACGAGTAAACCGCGCGCGGGGCAGGCTTTACGGCGCGAGAAGTGCTTTGGCGATGGTGAACTTGGCACTGCCCTGTCCGGACTTGGATTCCAGCATGACCAAAACCAGCCGGTCATAGCTGCCGTCCACCCAAAAACCCGCGACCCATGAGATTTCCTTGGACTTGGAATAACCCACCTCGGCGGTACCGGTTTTTCCGGCCAGCGTGAGGCCTTCGGTCTGCAAACGCCGCGCGGTACCTTCGGTGACTACGCGCTTTAGAAGCGGGAAGATGGTGTCGTAGGTGCTGGCTTCCATCAGATTGGCAACGGCGACTGTGGGTTCGGTGGTGGAGATCAGCACATGCTTGTTGCCTTGCGTCTGTTTAATTTCACTGATCAGATAGGGCTTCATCGAATCGCCGGTTCCGTTAGCGTAGGCAGTGAAAAGCGAAGCCATCTGGATGGGGGTGACCAAAAGCTCGCCCTGGCCGTAGCCCATATCGGCCAGAAGGCGCGCATATATCTCATCGCCTTCATTGATGATATTGGACGTTTTGACGGGAATATCGAAATCAAACGTCTTGGCAAATCCGATTCTGCTTAAAAAGGAAGTCATGTCTTCCACGCCCACCCGCAACGCGACCCAGGCGAAGTAGATGTTGTCCGAATGAATCAGCCCGTTCTCCAGCTTTAGAGGCGAGCCGGAGTTGGACGCGCGGGTAATCGGCGGCGAATTCCAGTCCCGACGGTTGGGCGTCCACTGGTTGTTGACGATGACGCCGTCGAATACCGAATCCGGCGTCACTTTGCCCGATTCCAGCGCCGGAACGATGGTGAAGGGTTTTAACAGTGAGCCCGGCGGATACAAACCCTGTGTGGCGCGGTCATACAGCGGGTAGTAGTTGTCCGGGTCGTTCAGCTCCGTCCAGGTCTCTGAGTCCACAGGGAAAGAGAATATGTTGTTGTCGTATGAAGGATAGGACGCCATGGCCTGTACAGCGCCGGTCGCGGCGTCCAGCACAATGGCTGCCCCGTTCTGCCCGGCGTAGGTATTGGCCTTTAAAAGATCATAGGCTTCAATCTGTTTGGACACAACGATGCTTAAAATGAGGTCCTGGCCCTGCACGGCGGGAATCTCCTAGATGACGTCCTTCTGGTTGCCCCA
>CALMFG010000115.1 GCA_937863465.1 uncultured Clostridia bacterium | reverse complement strand
TCGTGAAGGCGGCAGAACCGTTGGTTCGGGCGTTGTTACCAGCGTTATCGAATAACTGAGACGCATATTAAAGACTGCGGGTTTTCCGCAGTCTTTTTTCATTTAAAAAACAGCAAGGAGCATACCACCATGAAAAGCCAAGAAATCGTCGCGAACTATATCAACATTTGGCTGAACAGGGACGAGACCATCATCCCGCGCCTGTTTGCAGAGGATATTGTCTACACCGAGTTTATGGGTTCGGTATATCAGGGGATAGAACAAATTCGACACTGGTTTAGCGATTGGTGCAAGGTCGGTCGTGTTTTGAAGTGGGATATTCAAAAGACGTTGGAGACAGAGAACACCATCGTTGTCCTTTGGTATTTTGAAAGTGAATATGAAAAGAACACCGACGGCTTCAACGGCGTGTCGGTGATTGTGGTTAACGATGAGAACAACATCATATCGGTGAATGAATACTACGCCAAAGCGAATCTTTTCTACCCGTATGGCAAAATCAGCGGTTAGCCAGCATGGCCAGCGCCTTGTTGTGATATTCGGGCTTGATATAGGCCTTGACGCGCGTGCCATCGTCCAGATGCTCAATTTCGGGGCTCTCACAGACCTTCTGGATATAGTTCAGCACATCGCCGCGGGTGTAGGGAATGAACATTTCGGCGAGAATCAGTGCGGGCTTCAGCCGCAGCTCAATTTCGTTAAGCAACGCGGTGACGCCGGTATTTTGACGCGCCGAGATATAGATTCGGCCGTTATCGCGGACGGGATCGAAGTCGATGGCGTCTGCCTTGTTGTAAACCTCCAGAATATCATCTTCGACCACGCCCAGAGAGAACAGCACATCCCGCACAATGCGCCGCTGTTCGTGAAAATTCGGGTCGGAGACGTCGATGACGTTTAAAACCAGATCGGCCTTCGCCGTCTCATCCAAAGTGGCGCGGAAAGCCGCGATTAAGTCGTGCGGCAGTTTATCGATGAACCCGACCGTGTCCGAGAAGAGGACGGTTTTGCCCGAAGGCATGACGACTTTGCGCGTCACCGGATCCAGCGTGGCGAACAGTTTGTCTTCGGCCAGCACGTCCGACCCCGAAAGCAGGTTAAGCAGGGTGGATTTTCCCGCGTTGGTATAGCCCGCCAGCGCAACGTTGGCCAGGCCGCTCTTCTCGCGCGTCTGACGGCGGATTTTACGCTGGTCTTTCAGCTTTTCAATCTCTTGGGACAATTCGAAGATTTTGCGGTTCATACGGCGCCTGTCGGTCTCCAGTTTGCTTTCGCCGGGGCCGCGCGTGCCGATGCCGCCGCCCAGACGGGAAAGATGGGCGCCCTGACCGGCCAGACGGGACAGCCCGTATTTCAGCTGAGCCAGTTCCACCTGCAGAACGCCTTCCTTGGTGGTGGCGTGGGAGGCGAAGATATCCAGAATCAATGTGGTACGGTCAACGACCTTGACAAAGAGCGTCTCCTCCAAAGTCGCCTGTTCGGCGGGGGAAAGCTCATCGTTGGTGATGATCATATCCGCGTTGTTGGCGTTTAGAAGCAGGTTTAAATCGGATACATTGCCTTTGCCGATATAGAACTTCCGGTCGCGCTGAGGGCGGGTTTTGTTGATGGTGCCAATCACTTCAGCACCTGCAGTTTTGGCCAGGCGCGCCAGTTCCAGCATGCTGTGGTCGGACGCGTTCAGCCCCACCAGTACCGCGGTTTCAATCGCATTTTTGGTTTCGGTCAGGTTGACGGCACGGCGCACCCTTTCGGTAGCCGCTGTGATTTCGCCCATCAATTCGCTTAATGGAATTTCCCCGACGCGGTAAGGGCCGAGCATTTTTGGCGTGGTTAAGTCATCGCCGATGACGGCGGCGCCGAGACCGGTAACTCTTCCGCCGGCGGTGACACCGACTGCGGCCATGGCGTCCATCCGCGTGGAAATCAGGGTGCCGAGATCCACCGAGGAAAGTTCGGGCGTACCGCCGGGATGGGTATGGATACATCGGATACCCGAAAGACCGGCATTTCCGCGCCGAAGCCGTAAGTAAGGCAGAGGAACATCGATGGCCGATCCGATAGACACATCGTGCACTTTGCCCTGACGTGAAAGATACACCGAGATTTCACGGTTGATTTTGGCAGTGAGGTCGGCCAGCACAAACAGCATGTCATAGGTGATAAACGCACCACTGGGAACCGTCTCGTCATATATTTTTTCGATTTCATCCAGAAGCGTCTGTCTGATGCCGCCGGTGTTGCCATTTATCTGCATATGCAAATGTTCTCACAATCTTTATATAATCTTTGCCTTCCAACCATCATAAATCATAAAGCGAAAAATGCAAAACAAAAAATGCCGGAAGGCATTTTCTGTTGGCTATATTTTTTTGCTTTTAAAAATCCAAATCGCTTTCAAATTCGGTCTTCAGCGCGATTGCATCCTCACGAATTTCTTTCATCTGTTCCTGGATGGTGTCCGCTTCCTTTTCGGCTGCGGCCTCGGCCTCATCCATCGTTTTCTTGGCGGCATCTCTCTGGTCGACCAGCGTGTAATACAACGTTGTTTTGCCATTCTCCGAACGTTCGGCCGAAGCATTGTATTGGGCCGTGTCATAGGCAGTTTTAGCTTCGTCATATGCGCCGAACTTACCGTCTTTTTCCGTGGAAAGATCGATATATTGCTTTTGCAGCTTCAGGAACTCGGTACGTGAAGCGAGACCTCTAGTGTATACGCGAACCGAAGCCGTCAGCGCGTCCGGCACCGTGACGGCCGCGATGCGCGTTTCAAGCGCCTGATTGTTCTCCAATGCCGTGTCGGTCGTGCCCTGGCTTCTATGGGTCAGGATGGTTTCGTTGGTCTCTTTTTCAACCAGCGGATACGGCAGATCCAGACATTTCTGTTCAACCTTGTTAGACTCCTTGATGATGTCTTTCAGTTCCACCATGCTCAGATAGAAGCTGATTGCACTGTCCGACAGTGTGCCGCCGGCGACGAAGGCAAAGCCTTTTTTGCCGATAATCTGGGCATAGGTGATATCATTGTTAAGGGCGGTCAGCGACTTGTGCACGTTGACCACATCGCTCATCTTGCCCAGATAGTCGTCGACTTTTTCTTCCAGCGTGTCCGAAGATTGCAGACTGATATTTTGAGCTTTGGTAATGGTGTCTTCCTTGCCGTTCAATTGTTCGCGGATAGCCATCAGTTTATCAAGATACGCGATCATCAATTGAATGTAAGTTTGATTCGCGACTATTTTTTCGCGATAGGCCGCTTTAAACTCGGGCAAACCGGTCGGCAGTTCCAACGCGTCATAGCTGACAATCAGCTGTTCAATCTGCTGGTTATAGTCATTCAATTTAGTTTGCAACGCCGTAATATCGGTTTCGGACTGATAGGCGTCATCAATTTCAGTTGTAAACGCGGTATTCGCGTCTACGACCGCCTGCAGGGCGTCGATGCTGGTCTGCAAAGCTGCCGCCTGTTCGGATACCTCGCTGATGCCCAAACTCTCGGATGTTTCTTTGTTCAGCACCCAAAAGTATGTCTGATTCAGCATGGCTAACTGATCTTCAACAACCGGCATATTGCCGAGAATCTGGTTATAGACGGAAAGCCCGCCCTCCAAATCACTGGCGGCTTCAACCGGACTGCCGTCCAGCTTGGATTCAAAATCCGCCAGGCCGGCTTTCAATACAGAGACTTTCTCGTCATAGTAACCGGTGTCGAGAACAATATTGGTGGCACAGAAGGTGATGACGGCGGTGGCCGCAACGCAGATGCCCAGTACTTTTAAGAAACCTTCGACGGGCATGGTGGTGGAATGCACCACATCGGATTCCTTTTCCTTCGCCTGGTTCAGCTTGGCTTCTGCGGCGTCGATGCGGGTTTTTGCTTTTCTTAAAAACATGTATTCGGATTTCTCATCTGGTGTTAAGGACAGGATAAACAGCCGCTCCTGCATTTTGAATTCGGCATCAACAATTTTCTGAGCCTGCTCGTCGGCTTTGGCTTTTTTCAGCGCTTCTTTGGCGTCGAGTTTGGCCTGGGCTTCATCCGCCTTGGCCTGTGCGGCAAGCTCGTTCTGCTGCTGCATCATCGCCGCTCTCTTTGCGGCGGGCAGAGCCGCCATCGCGCGTTTCTCGGCCTTTTTCCGCTCGGCGGCTTTCTTCTTGGCCGCCTGATTGCGCTGGGCGACCAGACGCTGTTTCTTCGCGAGCTTCGCGTTTTCGCGCGCCGTCTCGGTTTCCAGCTTCTTTAAGAGAAGCTTTAAGTGCGTCGGGCTCTCGATTTTGCCATACTGGGTCAAAACTTCCTGCCAGAAGTCAATATCGCTGACGAATTCGGCTTCGCTCTCTTCTGCCTCGTTGGTGGGAACCATTTCGAATTCTTCCAGCGGGTTTTTCTTATCTTTTTTAGCCATCAATCTCTCTCCAGTGGTGTTGTTTTTTACTGAAAATTTATCCAGCAAACCAACGAGTATTCTAACATTTATATGATGAATTATCAATTTTTTGACCAAATTGTTTACAGGTTCGTTAAAAAAACAAAACAAAAATACGCGCGAACTTCGCTGGATGAGCATATCGGGTTTGCCATAATCCTAAGAAATGGAAATTGCGAAGGTGCTTTTAAGCATAGAGGTATTGGAAACTGAGCATATGGGGGTTGGCGTTGTTCATACGGGGATTCATCTGAATCATTAAGGGCGGGGATTGGTTGTTGAAGCGGCGGTCTGGATTGCCGAAGCGACGCACATTCCGAAGATTTTTATCGGCGCGAACGCTTGAGACGCTGGTGGTACCGATCATGCTGGCGGTACTGCTTTTACCGCTTCTGTTCAGCAGGGAAGGGTAACTTCGCCGCTGGCACGGATTTGCGCTTTTCGGCGTCACCGCCGTCTACATTGTCAGTGTTGTTGCGCTGTAGAGTTTAAACCATGAATTAAAGAAATTAAAACACGGCCAATGCGAAAAAAAAGGTTATTGGCCGTATTTATTTACGATGTAATCCTTAAAATCTGCAAACTCTTTATCCATCGACTGTATGAGGTCGATTTTTTTTAAGGTGGGGTTGTTTTTAAGCTGTTTGGGCGTTTCTTTGTTCTCGCCGATGACAAACAGATCCAGTACGCTGATCTTAAGGCCTTCACAGATGGCCTTCACCGTATCAATCGTCGGGGACTTCTCACCCTTTTCAATGTAGGACAAAGTGGATTGGGCGATACCGGCCATCTTGGCCAGTGCGCCCTGTGAAAGTTTAGCGCGCTCACGCGCTGTTTTAATCTGCCAGCCGATATTTTTCGAATTCATCCGAACCTCCAAAAGTGATGGGATATCACTAAAGTTATTAATATCATCATAAGAGTGATTGACTCTCAAATCGATATAGTGATAATATCTAATCTATAAAGTGATTGTAGCACATTTTTCGGAAAAAGGAAAGAGGTTTTTTATAATGAATACAAATATATCCAACCAACCCGAAAACACATGCGATTGCTGCGGCGATACGATTCAATTTGGGGATTTGGTCTATGACGGCGGCGATTTCTATATTCATGACGAGTGTTTTTTCGATTATATGCGCATGTTCGTTTTGGAAAACGGATGGCGGCAGTATATATATGGTGACGATGATATGGATTAAAATAAATTATAAAGAATGATTAGGAGTGACGAAAATGAAGACCAAAGAGGAGTATGTTCTGTTTTTGCTGAAAAACTACATAGCGATTAATGCGGACCAGAAAAAGTGTGACAACAGTTTTGTACCGATGGGGGGATTGGTACGCGACCTTAAGCATGTGGACAAAGCACTGGATTTGATGGACAGTTATTCGCGCCGAATCATCAACGATATCTATCTGGACGGGATGAGTTGGATGGATGCCGCGGAAAAGAATTACGTCAGCCATTCGACGATATCCCGGGCGCGCAAGAAGGCGCTGAAAACCATTATCAGTTATTTTGAACAACAGCTGGGCTGAGCGAATCAGGCCACAAACAGCCAGATGACCGCGACGACGGGAATCAGCAGTATTGTGGTGACCAGCCAGCAGGCATTGACCAGATCGACATCCAAGCCGAACATCTGGGCGGGGATGAGGGAATTAAAGCCGCTGGGCAGGGCCGAGAGCACGATGAGGGTCTTAAACAGCGTGCCGTCGCCCAGCCGGTTGAGGCCCAACAGCAATGCGGCGCCGATGACGAACAGCGGGGTCAGCATATACTTGATGAAGGATATCCCGACGACCGCAAAACGATAGCGGCGAACCTTCGAAAAGCGAAGCGTATACCCGACGGAAAACAGCAAAAGAACGGTGGAAATCGGGATGAGAAGCTCGGTTGTTTCGGAAACGAAATTCGGGCAGGGGATGTGCGCCAGGTTCAGCGTAAGGCCGATGACGATGCTGATAAAAAAGATGATGGCGATGGGATCCTTCATCAGCCAGAGCAGGCGGTTGACTTTGGCAGTGTTTTTGTCGGCGGTATATTCCCGGGCGGTTGGGTACAGGAAAAGATAGTAGTATGGTGTTTCGAAAACACGGTAGAGAGTGGAGAACACAATGCCGGGCTGACCGAAAAAAACGAAACAGAGAAGCGAGCCGAAAGAACCGATATTTGAACAGGAACCGGCGCAGAACATGGCGCCTTCCTGCTTAAGTTCCATGCGGCGCGCTTTGGCCAGCAGAACCGCGACCGAAGACCCGATCACCAGCGCACCAAGGCCGATCAGCGGCACCGAGATGTAGGAAATGCTTTTGATATCGATAATCCAGAACGCGTTGATGACCACGAAGGGAGACATAAAATAGAACGCGATATTGCGCATTAAGAAGATGAACTTTTCGGTGAATTGCTGGACGCGCGGGCTTCTGTTGCGGGAGAAAGCCAGAAGCGCGCGGCCGACCGCGATGCCTCCAAAAATGAGCGCCAGTGAAACCACCAGCGGTTTTATATTGCCCATAGTAACCTCATTTGACTCAAGCTTTGAACAATATACCACACTGCTTCGCAAAAGTACAATCGATCGGTTTGGCGCATTTCCGTTGACAATCCCCGACGATTTGGTATACTAAATCCAATATAAAATTTGATAAGGTTTATCTGAAAGGGAAACGGTTTTGTTGAAAAATGGTTAAAAATAAAAAGACAATGGAGCGCATCGTCGCACTCTGTAAAAACCGCGGATTCGTCTTCCCGGGTTCGGACATCTACGGCGGTCTGGCCAATGCGTGGGATTACGGTCCGTTGGGTGTGGAATTGAAAAACAACGTCAAACAGGCGTGGTGGAAGAAATTTATCAAGGAGAGCGAGTATAACGTCGGTCTGGATGCTGCGATTCTGATGAACCCGCAAACCTGGGTGGCTTCGGGCCACGTGGGCGGATTCTCAGATCCGCTGATGGACTGCAAGTCCTGCAAATCCCGTTTCCGCGCCGACCAGATGATTGAAGAATATGTCGAGAAGAAGAAGCTTTCCGTTGACGTCGCCGGCATGGACGGACAGGCGATGGAAGCCTTTATCGCCGAAAAAGAGATTGCCTGCCCAACCTGCGGCAATCGCGATTTCACTTCCATCCGCAAATTCAATCTGATGTTTAAAACCTTCGTAGGCGTCACCGAGGATTCGGCCAGCGAGATTTTCCTGCGTCCCGAAACCGCGCAGGGCATTTTCGTCAACTTCAAGAACGTCCAGCGCACCATGCGCAAGAAACTGCCGTTCGGCATCGGCCAGATCGGAAAATCCTTCCGCAACGAGATTACCCCCGGAAACTTCATCTTCCGTACCCGCGAATTTGAGCAGATGGAGCTGGAATTCTTCTGCCGTCCCGAGGAGGAGATGCAGTGGTTCTATTATTGGAAGGATTTCTGCAAAAACTGGATTCTGTCGCTGGGCATCAGCGAAGAGAACATCAAGCTTCGAGATCACTCGGCGGACGAGCTGTCGCACTATTCTAACGCGACGACCGATATCGAATACAACTTCCCGTTCGGATGGGGCGAGCTTTGGGGCATCGCCGACCGAACCGATTATGATTTAAAACAGCATATTGAGCATTCGGGCGAAAATCTGGCCTATCAGGACCAAACGACAAACGAAACCTTTGTGCCCTACTGCATCGAGCCCAGTCTGGGTGCCGATCGTGTGACGCTGGCCTTCATCTGCGAGGCGTATGACGAAGAAGAACTGGAAGGCGGGGACGTTCGGACAGTGCTTAGGTTCTCTCCGGCGCTGGCGCCCTATAAGGCGGCCATTCTGCCCTTACAAAAACAACTGACTGAAAAGGCCGACGCCATTTACCACGACCTGTTAAAGGACTTTATGGTAGACTATGACCTTTCGGGCTCCATCGGCAAACGCTACCGCCGTCAGGACGAAATCGGCACACCCTACTGCATCACGGTGGACTTTGAATCGCTGGAAGACGACGCGGTTACTGTGCGTGAACGCGACACCATGACGCAGGTGCGTATGCCCATCAGCGAACTAAAAGGCTATCTGGCCGAAAAGTGCGCATTCTAACAATATATTAATTACAGTCAATTAAAAAGGAACGCGGTTTTCTGCGTTCCTTTTGTCTATTCTGATAAAAAAATCAGTCTTCATAGGGCTCAATATGCACGATAACGCCCTTGATATCATATTTGGATGCGATGAGGTCGGCTTTTACTTTGCCCGCGAGGCTGTGACTGTCGGCCACCGTCATGCTGGGGGCCACCTGCATATGCAGTTCCACATAGCGCGCGGCGCCCACACGGCGCACATTGACCTTGTGAAAGCCCTCGATTTTGGGATAGTTATTTTTGCTTTCGGCCAAAAGTTCGCTTAAATCGATATAATCGCGTTTTTCCATAAACTCTTCAAAGCTGGAACGTGCGATATCATAGGCGGCTTTTATCAGGAACAAGCTGACCACGATGGTGGCGATTTGGTCCAAATATTTGATGCCCGGAAAAATCTTGGCGATGACAACCGCCAAAGCGACCGGGATGGACGAGAAAGCATCCGAACGGTGATGCCAAGCGTTGGCGACCACAGCGCGGCTGTTGACGGCTTGACCGACCTTTTTGGTGATCTGATACAACGCTTCTTTGATCAGGATGGAAAAAACGGCGACGCCGAAGGCCACCCAGGACAAATCGCGCGGGGTATAATGGATGATTCCGATGACCGCCTCATAGCCCATAAAGACGCCGATGCCGCCGAGGAAAACCCCGATGAACATGGTGATGAAGGTTTCGATACGACCGTGACCATACGGGTGTTCGTCATCCGGCGCTTTGGACCAAAACCGCATGCCCAAAAGCACGGCGATGTCGGTGATGAGGTCGGAAAACGAATGGACGCCGTCGGCGATCAACGAAGACGATTTGACCAGCGTTCCGCCGACGATTTTAACGGCGCTTAAGAATACATTGATCACAGAGCCGATGATGGTGACGCGTTGGATGCGTTTTTGGGAATCCATTGAACCACTCCAAAAAATATTTTCAAGATAATTTTTAAAATCTTTATCTAGTTTTACCATCATATGATAATTTGCGGTATAATACAAGAATACAAAACATAGAGGTATAAAACATTGACATGCTGGTTTTGCGGAAAAGAAACGGCCGAAGAAGGCCAGAATATTCGGCTGAAGTTTGAACGGTTTAATTATGCGGACAAGGTGGCGCAAGGAACGGGCGAACGGCCCGATCGCTTAAGCAAGGTGATGGTCGTCGGGCGCTGTAAGGACTGTCTGGCGGCGCACAGGACATATAATCGGATTTCATTGCTGGCGATTCTTCCCGGCGCGGTGCTGGCCTACAGCATATTTCTGCTGTTTCGAAAGGTGAATCCCAATCTGGTTTTTCTGGCGATGGCGGTTTCGCTCATTGGGTTTGGCGCGGTGCTGGTCACCCGTGTCCGATACCTAAAAAAGCGCGGCGTAAAAGCGCTGGTCGAGCTGGAGATGAAAAATGATGAGATACAGGATACGCTGGCAAGCGGATGGTATAGAATTTAAGTTCCTAATCATATAAGGAGGAAAACCCATGACATGTTGGTTTTGCGGAAAAGAGCCGGCGAATGACGGCAAGGCGTTTGATGTGGAAATGTTCGGGGAAGTTGCGCACACCCGGGGCGGAGATTCGGAAGAGGCGGTATCATTCAATAAAAAGCTGGTGGTCGTACCGCGGTGTGCGTCATGCGCCGCCAAACAGAAAGTTGCCAAGGTTGCCAATGTGTTCACGGTCATCTTTCTGGTGCTGGCACTGGCTTCGCTGGCTGTCGGCTGGTTCAAGTGGCTGCCGGACTATATCTGGGGTATCGCGCTCGGCTTTTCAGCGGGTATGGTGATTGAGTTTTTAACCGTCCGCGGGATGTCGATGAAGGGCACGCGCAGTGAGCATACCGCGAAAAGACGCTATAAAGATATTCTGGATTTAAAGAAAAAGGGCTACCAGTTTGGCCGCGCGCCGGTTCAGCACAAGGTGAACACCACGCTGATTGAGGAAGATTAGCCCGTAACGATTTCATAAACGAATTGTAAACGATGGGCGAGAAAATTGACTTGACGCTCGGATTAGTGTTATATTTGTTAGCGGTACTAACCAAATAGTGCCGCTATTATTTTTTCATTATTCTTTTTTTATTAGAGTGAGGAGTCAAAAATGTCCTACGTAGAAATTTTGACAGACGTGTGCAAAGGCTGCGGCCTGTGCGTCTCGGTCTGTCCGGCAGGCATCATGGTTCTTTCTCCCGATGCCATCAACGCGCGCGGATACGCCCCGGTCACCATCACAGCCATGGAAAACTGCATTGGCTGCGCGTCCTGCGCCAGGGTTTGTCCCGATGCAGTACTCTCCGTTTATAAGGAGGTGCTGACATGACACGGGAACTGATTAAAGGCAATGAAGCGATTGCCGAGGCGGCGGTACGCGCCGGCTGCCGATACTTTTTTGGATACCCCATCACACCCCAAAACGAAATCCCCGAATACATGAGCAAGCGCCTGCCCGAAGTGGGCGGTACATATCTGCAGGCTGAATCCGAGCTGGCCGCCATCAATATGGTGTACGGCGCGGCGGGCGCCGGCGCGCGCGTGATGACTTCGTCTTCCAGCCCGGGCATCAGCCTAAAGCAGGAGGGCATATCGTATATCGCATCGGCCAAACTGCCCTGCGTCATCGTCAACATCGTGCGCTCTGGGCCGGGCCTCGGCGGCATTTTGCCCGCCCAGTCCGATTACTTTCAGGCGACCAAGGGCGGCGGTCACGGCGATTACCGCGTAGTAGTCTTTGCGCCGTCTTCGGTGCAGGAGGCGGCCGACCTCGTGATGGAATGCTTTGAAGTGGCTGACCAGTACCGTGTGCCGGTCATGCTGATGGGCGACGGGATGATCGGACAGATGATGGAGCCCGTGGAATTTAAAGAACCGAAGAAACGCGGTCTGCACGAAAAAAGTTGGGCGACGACCGGACGGCAGGGCGGAGAAAGAAATGTCATCTCGTCTCTGCATATCGTGGCTGAGGAATGCTACGACTTCTGCCTGGAACGGGAAGCGGTTTACAGGGAAATCGCCGAGAAGGAAACGCGTTGTGAAACCGAGCTGATGGACGACGCCGAGATTGCGGTGGTTGCCTACGGCACGGTGGCGCGCATCGCCAAAAATGCAGTTTTAAAAGCCAGGGCGGCGGGCATCAAGACCGGTCTTATTCGGCCCATCACCCTGTGGCCATTCCCAAGCGACATCATCAACGATTACGCCAAACAGGTCAACAGCTTTCTGACCGTGGAGATGAGTACGGGACAGATGGTGGAGGATGTGCGGCTGGCGGTCAACGGACAAAAGCCGGTTCATTTCTTTGGCCGGACGGGCGGGATTATTCCCACACCCGAAGAGGTTTTTAACGAATTAATGAAAATGGCGGAGGGGGAAAAACATGAAAACAATTTATAAGAAACCCGACGTCTTTCTTTCCGAAAATATGCATTACTGCCCGGGTTGCACGCATGGTGTGGCGCACCGATTGGTGGCCGAAGCCATCGCAGAGTTGGGCGCAGAGGAGCGCGCCATCGGTGTGGCTTCAGTGGGTTGTTCGGTGTTTGCGGCCAACTATCTGGATTGCGACTTCACCGAGGCGGCACACGGCAGAGCGCCTGCGGTGGCTACCGGTGTCAAGCGGGTGCACCCGAATGCGCTGGTCTTCACCTATCAGGGAGACGGGGATCTGGCATCCATCGGCGTCGCCGAAATCATCCATGCGGCGGCGCGGGGCGAGAACATCACGGTCATCTTTATCAATAACGCCATCTATGGCATGACCGGCGGACAGATGGCCCCGACCACGCTGGTGGGACAAACCACCACCACCTCGCCGGGCGGACGAAACCCCGCAGGCGCGGGATACCCCATCCGCATGAGCGAGATTATCGCCACGCTGGACGGTGCGGCATACGTGGAACGCGCCGGGCTGTATGATGTGCCCAGCATTGCGCGCGCCAAAAAAGCCGTGAAAAAAGCGTTTGAAACACAGGTGCATAAAAAGGGTTTTGCGATGGTGGAGCTGCTTTCCACCTGCCCGACCAATTGGGGCAAAACCCCGGTGGACGCCATGACGTGGCTGAAGGATTATATGATTCCTCAGTTCCCCTTGGGCGTATTTAAGGAGGTGTAAGTGATGACACAGCGGATTATCTGTTCGGGATTCGGCGGGCAGGGCGTGATGCTGATGGGCCAGCTTTTGGCCTACGCAGGCATGATGGAAGGCAAATTTGTCAGCTGGCTGCCGTCCTACGGGCCCGAGATGCGCGGCGGTACGGCGAATTGCAGCGTCATCATCTCGGACGAGCCGGTGGGCGCGCCCACGGTCACCGAAGCCGATGTGGCCTTTGTGATGAACAAACCCTCCATGGAAAAATTCGAAGATACCGTGGTTTCCGGCGGGCATCTCTTTGTCAACAGCAGTCTCATCGACGAGACAGCAAGCCGGCAGGACATCGACATACACCAACTGGCCGCCACCGAAATCGGGATTCAGGCGGGCACGGCGCGGACAGCGAATATCGTCATGCTGGGCGCCTACCTGGAAAAATGCGGCGCGGTCAGCGAGGCGTCGGTGATGGCGGGATTAAAAAAAGCGTTTGGTGAAAAAAAGGCGGGTCTTCTGCCGATGAATCAGACGGCGATAGACCTTGGCAGACAGAACGTGAAGTAGTATAATCAAAGCGGTCGGCGGGGAAAAGCCCGCCGATCCGTCTTAAAAAAAAGAGGCTGGCATCATCCGCCGAAAGCGCCGAAGAACCGGCGAAAAAAGCATTGACAAGGCTTGGGCGGTATGATAGATTTATGTAGTGACTTGATATAGACGGGCGGATGCGCCTTTTTTTGATGGTCAGATATCCTGGAGGTGCGTTAGACAATGCGTGTTAAAATTACAATGGCTTGCACAGAATGCAAACAAAGAAATTACGATACCATGAAGAACAAAAAGAACGATCCGGAAAGAATTGAAATGAACAAATACTGCCGGTTCTGCAAAAAGCATACGCTGCACAAAGAGACCAAATAATCCAATTCTTTTTCTAGGAGTTGATTTTAGGGTACGCGCGTATCGAGAAGCGAAATCCAAAGTTTATGTTTAAGGTGAAAAAACAATGGCTAAAACGAAATTATTAGGCTCCGATAAGGAAAGACAGCTAAAGGAACAGCAGAGAGCGGCGAAGAAAGCGAACAGAAAGCCGAGACGCAATCCGATTCGCTGGTTTAAAGACATCATCGGCGAACTGAAAAAAGTAACCTGGCCGTCCTGGAAACAGCTTTTGACCACTGCCGGTGCGGTTTTCGTGTTTATCACGATTATGGCTGTCATTACCGGACTGTTTGATATGGGCCTCAGCAAGTGGCTGCAATGGATGGTATCTTAAAAAACCTTTCCTTTAGGAAATTTGTGAAAAAGGAGGCGTGGAGCGCCATTTAAGCCGGGAACCACAAAACCGCTTAAAGCGTCCGACCATTGATATGACTGAAGAAGAAATGTCAGGTACCGTTGACCAGATTGACGAAGACAGTAAGATAGAAGCGCAAGCGCCGATTGATAGCGAACCAAACGACGGCGACGATTTAGATGCGCCGAAAGAAAGCATCCTGGGCGATCAGCACTTTATCAAACAGGAAAAGACCGATGAGTACCACTGGTATGTGGTGCATGTCTACTCGGGCTATGAGAATAAGGTCATGGCCAATATCCTCAAGAGCGTGGAAAACCGCGGTCTGCAGGATATCATCGTCGATGTTAAAGTGCCGATGGAAGAGACCATTGAGATTAAAAACGGCAAGAAAAAGCATGCGCTGAAAAAGATGTATCCGGCGTACGTCATGGTCAAGATGATCTTAACCGACGACTCCTGGTACGTGGTGCGGAATACCACCGGCGTGACCGGTTTTGTCGGCCCAGGCTCCAAGCCCATACCGCTGACCAACAAGGAAGTCCGCGCGATGGGCGTTGAAGATGTCCATGTCAAACTGGATGTGGAACTCGGCGACAGCGTCATCGTCACATCCGGCCCGCTGGAAAGCTTTGTCGGAACCATTCAGGAGGTTCATCCTGAAAAACAGAAAGTCAAGGTTGTGGTGTCCATGTTCGGGCGGGATACGCTGGTGGAACTCGACTTTGTACAGATTAGAAGGATATAGACCGCTTTATTTAAAGCGTTTATATAGGACGAAGGGTGTTTAAGCGCTTCGGCCTCATGTGGGAGGGCCATAAATTCAATATTTGGTCCCATTAATACCACGTCTCGGTTTATAGGAGGTGTAATAAACCAAATGGCAAAAAAGATTATCGGATATGTTAAACTGCAAATCCCTGCCGCAAAAGCGACTCCGGCACCGCCGGTCGGTCCGGCCTTAGGTCAGCACGGCGTCAACATCATGGGATTCTGCAAACAATTTAACGAAGAAACAGCCAAACAGGCGGGATACATCATTCCGGTTGTTATCACCGTATATGCGGACAGAACGTTCTCGTTCATCACGAAAACTCCGCCGGCACCGGTCTTGATTAAAAAAGCGATCAACATCGAATCCGGATCGGGTGAACCCAACAAGAAAAAAGTGGGCAAAATCACCAAGGATCAGATTCGCGAAATCGCCAGAACCAAGAAACCGGATTTAAACGCAGCCGATGAAGAAGCGGCCATGAGCATGATTGCGGGTACCGCAAGAAGCATGGGCGTGGATGTGGTTGATTAATTAAAATTGTGGGAGAGAGGCGTAGAGACGCTTTTCGGCATACCACGAGGAGGAAATGATGAAACACGGAAAAAATTATGTTGAAAGCTTAAAAGTTTACGATAAAACAACTTTATATGACCCGTCCGAGGCATGCGCACTGGCCATCAGCACGGCCAGAGCCAAATTCGATGAAACCATTGAATGCGCCGTCCGCCTGGGTGTAGACCCCCGTCACGCAGACCAGCAGGTTCGCGGCGCGGTGGTTCTGCCGCATGGTACTGGCAAAACGGTCCGCGTTTTGGTTATCACCAAGGGCGATAAAGCAAAAGAAGCCGAATCCGCCGGCGCCGATTTTGTGGGCGCTGAGGACATGATCGATAAAATCCAGAAAGAAAACTGGTTTGGGTTTGACGTGATGGTTGCCACCCCGGATATGATGGGCCTCATCGGCCGTCTGGGACGCGTATTGGGCCCCAAGGGCTTGATGCCAAACCCGAAATCCGGCACAGTTACCATGGATGTCGCGAAAGCGATTGACGACATTAAGGCCGGTAAAGTGGAATACCGCGTGGACAAAACCGCGATTATCCATGTTCCCATCGGCAAGAAAAGCTTCGGCCAGGAAAAACTCTATGATAACTTCCGCGTTCTGATGGAAGCCGTCATCAAGGCCAAGCCTTCGGCAGCAAAGGGAACCTACTTAAAGAGCGTAGTTATCTCGTCCACGATGGGCCCCGGAATCAAAGTCAACGGCCAGAAGTTCATTTAATCGGAGTTGACAAACTGCCGGCAAACTGGTAGTATAACTTGCAGTTAAAAACTTGAATAAAGCCAACCATAGACCGTCGGTGCTTAAAAAGCATAAATGGGGTTTCCCCGGCCAACGTGAGGTGAACAAACCAGCGAAAGCTGATTTAAAAGTGTGATTACGCCCTTTTTGTCTATGTATCTACTTGGCAAAAAGGGTTTTTTAATTGATAGAATGGCTTAAAGAAGGAGGTGTAATCGTTTGAGCGAAAAAGCGATCGAGATTAAAAAGCAACAGGTTGAAGAAGTTCGACAAAAGTTTGAAAAATCCGAATCCATTCTCTTTTACGACTACAGGGGTCTGACGGTTGAAGAAGTTTCTGACTTGAGAAATCAGTTCCGAGAAGCCGGCGTCGAGTATAAAGTTATCAAAAACAATATCCTTCGGCGTGCAGCGAAAGAGAACCATATCGAAGGTCTGGACAACGCCTTAAGCGGCCCCATTGCAACCGTATTCGGTTATAGCGATGCGGTAAGCGGCCCGAAAGTACTTGTCGATTTTGTCACCAAGGTCAAAAAGACTGAGATCAAAATGGGCGTTCTGAACGGCTCTGTAGTGAGTGCACAACAGATTGAACAACTGGCAAGCCTGCCGTCCAAGCAGGAAATGATCGGAATCCTTGCCGGAACATTGAACGCACCGATTACGGGTTTGGCTGTCGCATTAAACGCGATTCCGGCCGGATTCGCAAGGGCAGTTGCCGCTGTGCGTGATCAAAAACAAGCTTAAAAAAGTAATTATTTTGGAGGAAAGTATTAATGGATGTTGCAAAATTTTTAGAAGAAATCAAATCAGCTTCTGTGATCGAACTGTCTGAACTGGTTAAAGCGATTGAAAAAGAATTCGGCGTCAGCGCGGCTGCTCCTGTAGCGGTTGCTGCTGCTGCTCCGGCTGCCGCTGCGGCTGCAGGCGAAGAAAAAACCGAATTTGACGTCGTTCTGAAGAACGCTGGCGCAGAGAAAATCAAGGTTATCAAAGTGGTTCGCGAGCTGACCGGTCTGGGCCTGAAAGAAGCGAAAGACCTGGTTGACGGCGCACCGAACACCGTTAAAGAAGGCGCAAGCAAAGAAGACGCCGAAAAGATTGCGGCTCAGCTGAAAGAAGCTGGCGCGGAAATCGAACTGAAATAGTTCTTGTAAGCCAATTGAAGACAATCCGTCAGGGTTGTCTTTTTTATTTGAAGAAGCGAATAAGAAATGCGGTAAAATTTCTACCAATCCATGTTGGTTTGATTATCAATCTCAAACCACTTTTCTTCGATATAAGCTTCGGCTTCTTTCTGAGATGAGATATTACGCAACAAATCATTGTTACCTGCATAAATCGGAAGATTGCTTTTTGCCAATACCATTTGGATACTAAATTGGTTATTTAAATCATCAAGGAAGTCATTAAAAACTTTTTTTATTTTTGAGTATTTCTTGTATGTTATATTAAAATCATTATGCTTCAAGAACCCCTTCAAATATTCTTTTCCAACACACATTGGATAGCGACCGAATTTTGGAATATCAATATAAACCATTAATTCACGTGAAAACATACCATGAACACCGCGATTTCGATATACTTCCTTTATATATTTTAGTTGAGAAAGATGGGAATCAAGTTTGCTGTTTAGGACATCCGTAATTTTTTTATCCCATGTCCATCTTGTGCTACTTATCAGTTTTCTATAAGGCTTGGTCACATCATAATACTTCATAAGAGGATAAATAAGAGTAAGAACATGCTCAATATAAGAAAAAAATGTGTCTATATATGCTTCAATAGAATAAGTTATTTCCAGATGCTGCTTCTCAATATATTCAGCGCACTTTAGTCGCCATATTGTATGTTTAGAATCCATACTTGTTTTAACCCATAAGTCTCTTGTTTTCTCTCGAACTATTCTTTCTTTATGGACTAAACCTTCAATCTTGTCCTGATAGAAATTGAACTTGTTAAGGTAGAACGATGTTTCATTTATCATCGAGAATTGATTTTGCTCTAGGGCAATATCACCAAATTCAAGAAATAGGTTTTCAAGCATAGGTTCAATTTTTTTTAAAACTTCGACAATTTCTTTAATATAGCGGTTCTCTGCTTGTAGTCTATAGCTAAGCTTATAATGACCAACAAAGCAATAAGACCTTTTATAATCAAATTCAATTTCAAAATGAACTTTTGACGTTATATAATTTTGTTGAAAAATACTT
>CALMFG010000114.1 GCA_937863465.1 uncultured Clostridia bacterium | reverse complement strand
GCATCTGTGCCGCGGTCTGGCATATTTCATCAAAGGTTACAAAGACTTCGTGCCGTGCCGCTTCCAGATAGCGGTTGGGGCTTTGCAGTGCTTCATTCTTCTTTTCATACGGCGGGTTGACTGTGACCACGTCAAATACACCGTCTGTCAGTTTTCGCGCCTGCTTTACATCGCCCTGAATGATGGATACCTTGCCGGACAGGCCGTTTAAGGCGACCGACCGTGTGCCCATGTCCGCCACGTATTTCATCAGCTCGATGCCGATAATCTGTCTGGCCTTTTCCCGTCCGCTTAAGAGGATGGGCACAATGCCGGTCCCTGTGCAGAGATCCAGCACACGGTCGCCGCGCTTTAGGGTGACATAATCCGCCAGCAGTACCGCGTCCATGCCAAAGCAGAAGCACGTCTTATTCTGGATGATTTTAAGTCCTTTATATTGCAGATCCTCAATGGTCTCTTTTTCTTTGTTCGGCATCACAGCTCTAAATCACCCAATAATCATAGTCGGACAAAATGCGCTTGACCACCGCCCAAACGTCTGCCGGAACACGCTTGTCGTCCAGCACGGTTTCAAACACCGGCGTGTCCGCCATCCGGAACAGAAATCCGCCGTTGGGCTGGATATAAAATCCCTGATTCGCGCTGTCGGTGAAGTCCGCTTCGCTCCAGTACAGCGTCAGCTTATCCTTATACGGTCTGCCGTTATGCGGGCAGAACAGCGTACAGTTGCCGCATTCGTTGCACATGCCGTCGATATGCACGATCTGCTCGGTGCCGTCGGCCAGCTTCACCATCTGGTTGGCGCGGTTGGGGCAGACGTCCACGCAGAGCCGGCAGGCTTCGTCGCAGCCAAAGCATCGGCGGCCCTGCTCTTCGGGTTTTTCTGATGTATTCAGGATGCCGCGAACCGCTTCCTTTTCGGCCGCATCCGCGCAGGCAAAGGTTTTAAAGTCGTTTTTTAGTCCCAGCTTTTTCAGGATATCCTTGGCCGCCGCCTTGCCGTCGGCCATTGCGCCCACAATGGTGTCCGGGCCTTTTCGGCAGTCGCCGACCGCGTACACGTTCGAGATGCTGGTTTCCATGGCCGCGTTGGTCTTTGGGCCGCCCTTTTCGTCCATCTCAATCGCATTCTTCGTAAATTGCGTTTTCTCAATACGCGAGCCGGTTGCCGCAATCAGATAGTCGATATTCAGTTCCTTGGTGTCTCCTGTGCCTGCCACGCCCCGGCGTCCGTCCGCGCCCCGCTCACCCAGCCGCATCACTTCGCAGACCAGCGTTTTTCCGTCGTAGCTTTTGGGCGCCAGCAGTTCCAGCATAGTAATACCTTCGGCATTCGCCAGAGCCAATTCCTCGGCATCCGCCGGCATATAGCGTTGGGTTCGCCGATAGATGATGCTGACCGTCTCAGTGCCCCAGCGTTTGGCCGCACGCGCGCAGTCCATGGCCACATTGCCGCCGCCGATGACGCCGACGTGTTTGACCGTCTTCATGCTGTCGGGATTCGCATCATGACCCATCAAAAAGTCCAGCGCGTCCACCACATGCTCCTTGCCTTCGGCGAGCGGATTGGCACCCGGCGCATACGCGCCCGTGGCCAGCACCACATAATCATATTCTTTTTTTAAGGTCTGGATGTCGCCGTCCCAGGCCGTGTTGAACTTAAATTCGACGCCATATTTTTGCGCCAGGCGATAATCGCGGTCTACCAGCTTCTGGTCAATCCGAAACCGCGGTACCACGTGGCCCACCACACCCATCGGCACACTTTCTTTTTCGATAACCGTAGCCGAAACACCGTTGCGCCGCAAATAGCTGGCCACGGCCACGCCGCCCGGGCCCGCGCCCACGATGCCCACCTTTTTGTCTATCATAAGTTTTGCGGGTTCCAGCGCATCGATATACGCGTCCTGCGCCTTTTCAGCAATCAGTTTTTTCACCGAACGAATCTGCACCGGCGTATCATAATCCACGCGGTTGCACTTGGTCTGGCAGTGGTGGTTGCATATCTCACCCGTGATGGACGGTAGAACGTTGTCATTGACCACCACCTCAAAGGCTTTTTGGTAGTCGCCCTTTTTCGCCAGATCCAGATACACGGGAATCTGCTGGTGGATGGGGCATCCGGTTTCGCTACAGGGCGCTATATAGCAGTTTAGAAGCGGGAGCGGTGATTCATTCTTCTTGCTCTCCTTGATCTCCGCGTTAAAGCCGTAAAATGCGTCTCTAACCGCCGTTTCGGCCAGCGCCTTTAAGTTCTTCACGTCCAGACCGTTTCGGTCCTTAACGCCCTCACAAAGCGCGCTCATCTGCCGTCCACGGGCATACCCGCCGGGTTTAAGGATGGTCGTGGCCACGGTAATGGGTTTAATGCCCGCCGCGAAGATTTTGTCCACGTTCATCGCGTCCGCGCCGCCCGAATAGGAGATAGAAAGATTCCCTTTGAATTCCTCGGCCAGCAGGGCCGCCAACTGGATGGACAGCGGATAGAGCGCCTTGCCGCTCATGTACATATATTCGGCCGGCAGCAGCCCGCCCGCCTTGACGGGAAACGTGTTGGTCAGCTTTACGCCGAAGCTGACTTTATATTTCTCGGCCAGTTCCTTCAGCCGCGCTATCATGGGCACGGCATCGGCGTACTTTAAATCCTGGTCGAAGTGCGTATGGTCAAAGTCGATTTCGGTATAGCCCATGCTGTCCAGCGTCTGCCGGACGCGGTCGTACCCCAGAAGCGTCGGGTTCAGTTTGATAAACGTATCCATCTTCTTTTCTTTGATGAGATAGGACGCGATTTTTTCAATCTCCTCGGGCGGACAGCCGTGCAGGGTGGACAGCGTAATCGAGTTGGTGATACGGTTTGGAATCAGCAAGATGTCCTCGGCAGTGACGTTTTTAAAAAGCGACAGGTTCTCGAGGCACTGCGCTTTCAGCGACGGGAAAAACGTGGTGCGCGAAGCGTCCAGAATGCTCTCGATGAAAGTATCGATTTTCTCGGATGTGATGCCGTCAAAGTCATACCCCACGCTGATATTGAACATGGCCTTCCCGGCTTCGATGAGACCAAACTCACGCGCCGCGATATGTACCAGCACCCACGCCTTGGCGTATTCCTCAAACGCCTGCTGAACGGTCAGCTCGGTGGACCATTCGCAGTTGTAGCCTTCCTTCTCGGCCGAAATGCACGGGCGGCCGATGCAGTTTCGAAGCGCCTCCCCGTCCATGGTCTGAACGGTCTTTAACTCCATAAACCGAAAGCCGCCGAGAAAAGCCGCCACGATGTTTTGCGCCAGCTGGGTGTTGGGCCCGGCGGCCGCACCTAAAGGACTGGCCAGCGTTTCGTCACAGATTTTCACACCTGCAGGTTTTTGGGGACGGTAGAAATGTTCCTTGCTGACGCCGAAAACCGACGCCTTAGTCTCATATTCGCGCATCATCCATTTCAGCAGTTTCTCAAACGGAATGGGGGTCATGATTTCGCTCATCGTTATATCTTTCGCTCCTCGTCTATTTTCTTGTCGTTACTATGCCCGCTCCCAAAGCGTTTTCGCGGTCTCGCGGGATTTTGCGAGCACTTCCTTCTCGTCCGCGTTTAATATCACGCGGTCTTTATACACGAATTTTCCGTTAATCATGGTGGAAACCACCTGCTTGCCCATCATGCCGAAATGGATATGTCCATCGATATTGGTCTCGTCCAGCGGCGTCGGCGGGTCATAATCCACCACGATGAGATCGGCATACGCGTCTTTTTCCAAAGCGCCGACTTTGCCCGACATATACCGTCCGGCGATGGCCGCGTTGTTTTTAAACAGCATGGCCGGCGGTTCGGCCCAGGCCGCGCTCGGGTCGCCCGAAACATGTTTATGAATCAGTCCCGCGGCTTTCATGGATTCAATCATGTCCGCCGTATAGCCGTCTGTGCCGAGGCCCATCAAAACGCCCCGGCCGAACATCCCCAAAACATCCGCGCACCCCACGGCGTTGCCCATATTGCTCTGCGGATTATGGATGACCGCGGTGCCGGTCGCTTTTAGTATATCTTTTTCAGCATCGTCGATATGGATGCAGTGAATGGCCAGCGTTTTTGGACCCAGGATGCCCGCTTTTTCAAAGCGCTTCACCACCGGCATCTCGTACTTTAAAAAGCTGTCGGCTACGTCGCCCCTGCCTTCGGCCACATGCACATGAAAACCGATTTCGGCGCCGCCCGCGTCCACGCACTGCTTTAATGTCTCTTCGCTCAAAGTGAATGACGCATGCAGGCCGAACAGCGCGCCCACCATGTCATCACGGGTTTTTGCATATTCATAAAAATCGATATTCTCTTTAATTCCGGCGCGCATCTTGTCCTCGCCGTCGCGGTCGGAAACCTCGTAGGCCAGATTGGTGCGCACGCCCAGCTTTTCGGCAACTTTCGCAATCTCCATCAAGCTGCCCTCAATGTGCCCGGCCGACGCATGATGGTCAAACACGGTGGTGACGCCGTTCTTGATGCCGTCTATGTAGGTGGTCAGCGCCGAATATTTAATCGCCTCCAAACCCAAAGCGCGGTCCAGCCGCCACCAGAGATTTTCGAGAATTTCGTCAAAATTCTTGGAAACCTTGGCGTTCTTCAGGCTCATCCCCCGCGCCAGCGCCGAATAGATGTGCTGGTGCATATTGATGAACCCCGGCATAATCAACTTGCCGTCCACATCCACCCATTCTGCGTGGGGATATTTCTTGCGCATCGCTTTGGTTTCCCCCACTTCCACAATTCGGCTGCCTTCCACCGCTACGCATCCGTCCGAAAAGTAAGGGTGGCTGTCGCTTCGCGTTATCGTTCTTCCGCCGCCAATCAGTATCATGTCTTTCTCCTATTCTATCCTCGTTCCCGTTTTCCCTTCCAGGGCTTCTTTCACCTTGTTTAAGTGTGTAATCAAAGCGGTCTTGCCCGGGTTGTTTTCCACAAACTCGGCGGCCGCCAGCACTTTCGGCTCCATCGAACCCTTGCCAAACTGCCCCTGCCCGGCATAGGCTCTGGCCTCGGCCGCTGTCAGATGATCCAGCCATTTCATATCCGGCTGGTTGAAGTTGATGGCCACTTTTTCCACCGCGGTTAAGATGATGAACGCATCCACCTTCAACGCGGTCGCCAGTTTGGCGCTGGCGTAATCCTTATCCACCACGGCTTCGACGCCTTTTAAATGGTTGCCCACGCGGATGACGGGGATTCCGCCGCCGCCGCACGCGATGACCATCTCGCCGCCGTCCAGCAGACATTCAATGGTGGATGTCTCAATCACTCTTTTGGGCAGAGGGCTGGGCACCACCTTGCGCCATCCGCGGCCCGCGTCCTCCATCATGCTGATGCCCTTCACCATCATGGCCTGCGCCTGCTCTTTGGTGTAAAAAGGCCCAATCGGCTTGGTGGGGTTGGCAAATGCCGGGTCCTCGGGATCCACCTCCACCTGCGTGATGATGGTGGAGACGTGCTTTTCCACGCCCGCGTTAATCAGCTCCTCCCGAATCGCGTTCTGCAGGTCATAGCCGATATAGCCTTGCGTCAGACTGACGCAGACGCTCATCGGGAAATGTTCCAGCCCGTGGCTCTGCTGATACGATTCAAACGCGTCGCTCATCAGCCCCACCTGCGGTCCGTTGCCGTGGGTGATGACCATCTCATAGCCGTCTTTGACGAGGCCGACGATGGCTTTCCCTGTGGCGTGCACGGCCGCCATCTGTTCGGGCAGTGTGCTGCCCAGAGCGTTTCCGCCTAAGGCCAGTAATATTCTTTTCCTCATAGGTTCTCCTGTTTATTATAACAAATAAAGAGCGCCACTATCGAAAAAAATCAATAGTGGCTGTTTTTTTGTCGTGTATTCTATTTTTCTGCTCAGCCGTTAAAGCGCGGAGTGCCTTGTTTTAAGAGCTTCTCCAGCGTTTTGCCCGGGTCTTCCACCTTGGAAAGCAGCATCATCGCCGCAATGATATAGGGTTTGTATCCCGCCTGCTTGTAGAGCGGTTCGCGGTATCGGTCGAACACGCTTCCCGCCACCTCGCCCTGCTTGCAGGAGACACCGGTGATGTCGGCCGGCAGACAGTGCAGGTACAGCGCCTTGCCGTCTTTGGTCTTGGCCATCTTCTCTTCCGTGCATTCCCAGTCGGTGTGTTTGGCGTTTTCGGCCAGCAGCTGTTTTTCCAAAGCCTTGATGCCGTCAAAGTCGCCGTTGCCGTAGAGCTCGGTGCGCTGTTCCATGGCGGCAAAAGAAGCCCAGGACTTCGGATAGACGATATCCGCGTCCTTAAACGCTTCGTCCATATCGTAGGTCTTGGTGTAGCTGCCGCCGCTGGCCGCCGCCTGTTTTTTGGCCACTTCTTCCACATCGCCCATCAGGTCGTACCCCTTCGGGTGCGCCAGCGTCACATCCATGCCAAAGCGGGTCATGAGACCGATGACGCCCTGCGGCACCGAAAGCGGTTTGCCGTAGGAGGGCGAGTAGGCCCAGGTCATGGCCACCTTTTTGCCTTTCAGGTTTTCCACGCCGCCGAAGGTGTTGATGACGTGCAGCATATCACTCATCACCTGTGTGGGGTGGTCGATATCGCACTGCAGGTTGACCAGCGTAGGCCGCTGTTCCAAAACGCCGTCCTCATAGCCCTCCTTCACGTAATTGGCCACGTTTCGCATATATGTGTTGCCCTTGCCGATATACATATCGTCCCGAATACCGATGACGTCGGCCATGAAGGAGATCATGTTGGCGGTTTCGCGGACGGTTTCGCCGTGCGCAATCTGGCTTTTGCCTTCGTCCAGATCCTGAACTTCCAGCCCCAAAAGGTTGGCCGCCGAGGCGAACGAGAAACGCGTGCGGGTGGAGTTATCACGGAACAGCGAGATAGCAAGTCCGCTGTCGAATATTTTGGTTGAGATATTCTTTTCGCGAAGCGCCCGCAGGCCTTCGGCCACAGCAAAGGTGGCGGCAATCTCATCATCGGTTTTTTCCCATGTCAGGAAAAAATCGTTCATGTACATGTTTTTGGTGTCCAGCTTTTTAATCTGTTCAATCAGTTGCTTAATATCGCTCATAAATTTCCCCTTTAAAATTTATACCAAGTCTTTATAGCAGGCCGGCATGGCCGCGTAAACCGCCGCGCATTTCACCAGATCGGCCTTCCAGGTCTTTTCGTTGGGCGCGTGCGCCTGCGCTTCTTTGCCCGGGCCAAACCCGATACACGGAATGCCCTCGCGTCCCATGATGGAGACGCCGTTGGTCGAGAATGTCCACTTATCCACCACCGGTGTGCCGTACATACCCGCGTAGGCTTTCACCATGGCCTGGGTGGGTTCGGCATCCGCCGGAATGACCCATGTGGGAAAGTAGCACTCGGTCGGGTACACCAGGTTGGTGTAGCTTGGACGGTCGTACTGATACATGCTGACGCGCGCGCTATATTTCTTAACGGTCGGCAGCGCTTCAATCTCGGCAATCGCCGATTTGTAGGTTTCTCCGTCGGTCAGTCTTCTGTCAATCGAGATGGCGCAGCTGTCGGCCACCGCACAGCGGGAAGGCGACGTAAAGAAAATTTCGCTGACCGCCAGCGTGCCTTTGCCGAGGAAGTCGTTGTCCATCAGTTTGTCGTTCAGGGCGCGCACTTCCTGCAAAATGTCCGCCATCTTGTAGATGGCGTTGTCGCCGCGTTCGGGCGCCGAGCCGTGGCAGGAAATGCCGTCCACGTCCACACGAATCTCCATACGTCCGCGCTGGCCGCGATAGATGTTGCCGTCGGTCGGTTCGGTGATGACCACAAATTCCGGCCGGATTTTTTCTTCTTTGATGAGGTACTGCCAGCAAAGGCCGTCGCAGTCCTCTTCCTGCACCGTTCCGGTGACTAACACCTTGTATCCCGAAAGCAGGTTTAAATCCTTCATGATTTTGGCACCGTACACCGCGCTGACGATGCCGCCCAGCTGATCGCTGGCGCCGCGTCCGCCAATTTCGGTGTCGGTCTCATAGCCTTCGTACGGGTCGAATGACCAGTTGTCGCGGTTGCCGATGCCCACGGTGTCGATATGCGCGTCGTACGCGATGATCTTGTCGCCATCGCCCATATAGCCCTGAATGTTGCCCATCGGATCCACGCGCACCGCGTCAAACCCCAGGGTTTCCATCTCTTTTTTGATGCGCTCAATCACCCGCTTTTCGCCGCAGGATTCGCCGGGAATCCGAATCAAATCCCGAAGAAACGCGGTCATATTGGGCTCAAAAGCGCCTGCTCTTTCTTTAATTGCGTTAAAATCCACGTGTTTGTCCTCTCTTCATCTATCAGAATGAATATCATTTTTTTGTTGTTTTCAATTGCACCGCTATTATATCATGGGTTTTGCTTCGTTTTCATCTCATTTTAATATTATAAAGCATTCACCTGTTTTTTCTTTTGTAAATTAATTAGTCTTGCGCCTTCTTGACACTCCTGTCTTAAAAAAAGTACAATTGGTTAGCAAAGTACCAAAACGGTTAATGATACTTAAAATATGATATGTTAATGATACAGGGAGGCTTAAAAAAGCGTATGGCATCAAAATTTAATCTGATCGATCTATCCATCGACAAGGCGGGTTTAAAAAACTCGGTTCAGCGGGCCAAAGAAAAAGGCATTATCATGCCCACCTTCGCCGAGATGAAGAACCCCGATTCCATAAAGCCATCCATCAAGGATGAACTGAAAACCAAAGATTTGTGGAGCATTGACCCCCGAAACCTTTTCCGCATCACCTGGCACAACGAGGCCAAGGAGAGCGGCGGCGGATTCGGCGATGTCAACTACATCGAAATTCCGTCTTCCATGAGCGGCGTCGATGCGCGGATCATCGCGATTTCGGGCAAATGGTTTCCCACTGGCGCGCATAAAGTGGGCGCGGCGTACGGCTGTCTGGCCCCGCGTCTGGTCACTGGTCAGTTCGACCCCAGCCGTCAGAAGGCTGTTTGGCCCAGCACGGGCAACTATTGCCGCGGCGGCGCGTACGACTCGGCCGTTTTGGGATGCGATTCCATCGCGATTTTGCCCGAAGGCATGAGCAGTGAGCGCTTTGAATGGCTTTCCAAGGTGGCGGGCGAAACCATCAAAACCCCGGGCACCGAAAGCAACGTCAAAGAGATTTTCGACAAATGCTGGGAGCTTAGAAACAGCGGTCAGGATTTGATGATCTTCAACCAGTTTGAAGAGTTCGGCAACTATCTGTGGCACTACGACGTCACCGGACACGCGATTGAGAGCGTGCTTAAAAAAGTGATGGGCGAAAACGACCAGTACAGCGGCCTCATCTCCTCCACCGGTTCGGGCGGCACCATCGCCGCCGGCGATTACCTAAAGAAGGTTTTCCCGAAATCCAAAATCGTGGCTTCCGAAGCCCTGCAGTGCCCCACCATCTATATGAACGGTTTCGGCGCGCACCGTATCGAAGGCATCGGCGACAAGCATATCCCGTGGATTCACAACGTGAAGAACACCGACGTGGCCGTGGCCGTGGATGATGAAGCGGCTATGCAGTTCATCCGTCTGGCCAATGAGCCGGAGGGCGTTAAACTGCTTAAACAAAAGGGCATTTCGGACGACCTCGCTTCCAAGTTAAACTGGATCGGTATTTCGGGCGCGGCCAACATCATTTCGGCCATCAAATACGCCAAGTATTTCGAGCTGAAATCCACCGATGTGGTCGTCACCATCCTAACCGACAGTATGGCGATGTACGAAAGCCGTATCCGCGAACTGAACGAAGAGGAAGGCCCCTTTACAGCCACCGCGGCGGCCAAAGCCAACGCGCGGTATCTGGACGGTCTATCCATCGACTACATTAAAGAGCTGAACTACTACGACCGCAAGGCGGTGCACAACTTGAAGTACTACACCTGGGTGGAACAGCAGGGCAAAACCTACGAGGAGATCCTGGCGCAATGGGAAGACGATTCCTACTGGACCGATATACCGAAACATGTGGATGAACTGGATGCGCTCATCAAAGAGTTCAACCGTCTGGTCGAAGCGTAAAAAGACAACCGAGGCCAAAAAGTGAAAAAAGATTTAATTCAATTTATCGATAACCCGTACAAAACCGAAAGCGCGAATGCGCTTTTGGCTTTGTTTACGAAAGAAGCGCGCGAAAACACGCGGGCAATTCACAAGCACTTCAACGTGGCCCCCACCCCGCTGGTCAAGCTCTCCGCTTTGGCCAAAGACTTGGGCGTCGCCGCTTTTTATGTGAAGGACGAATCCCGCCGAGGCACCTTAAACGCGTTTAAGCTCTTGGGTGGTTCGCACGCCGTCACACAGATTTTGTGCAAGATGACCGGCCTTTCGCCCGACGACTACTTCTCGGGCACGCCGGAAACCAAGGCCAAAATCGCCGCGCTGGGCGAACTGACCTTTGCCGCGGCCTCGGACGGCAACCACGGGCGCAGCGTGGCCTACGCCGCGCAGTTTGTGGGCCAGAAGGCGATCATCTATATGCCCAAGGGCACAGCCGAGGACCGCATCAAAAACATTGAAGCGCTGGGCGCGAAAGTGAAAGTCACCGAAGGCAACTACGACGACTGCGCACGCATGATTACTCTGGACAGCGAGAAATACGGCTGGGTGATGGTGCCCGACACGGCCAGCGAAGGCGACCCGCAGATTGCGCGGTGGGTGATGCAGGGCTATCTCACCATGGCGTCCGAGATCATTGAGCAGATCGACGCGCCGCCGACCCATGTGTTTTTGCAGGCCGGCGTGGGTTCCATGGCTTCCACCATGCTGACCGCGCTGAAGCTGGAATACGCAGGTACACTGCCCAAGTTCTACATCATGGAGCCGCATCAGGCCGACTGCTTTTTCCGCTCGGGACAGAAGGGCGAGGCGGTCAGCGTGGAAGGCGACCTAGACAGTATCATGGCCGGTCTTTCCTGCGGCGTGCCCAGTCCGGACGCATGGAGCCTCATCAAGGATTACGCGGACGGCTTTTTCTCCATCGACGATATCCTCTCGGCCAATGGCATGCGCATTCTGGCCGGTCCCCTCGGCGGCGACGCCAAGGTGGTTTCGGGCGAATCGGGCGCAGTGGGCACCGGGCTTGTCGATTACATCCTAAAGCAGGATGAATCCACAAAAACCGCTTTAGGGCTTGACGAAAACAGCAGAATCTTGGTAATATCCACAGAGGGCGACACCGATCGGAAAAACTACCGCGATGTCGTTTGGTACGGCCGATACAGCCAGTACTAAATACGCCTAAAGGGGATTAAGTTTCCGTGATGAATGATTTTTTGGCGAAAAACTATTTAGCCGACGAATACTATGCGCTGGATAAAATCAGCGATGCTTTTTTAAGTGAGATGGAACGCGGGCTTTCGGGCCATGCGGCTTCATCTCTTTTAATGCTCCCGTCTTTTGCGCTGGTGGACAGCGACATCCGCTTAAACCAGAAAATCGCGGTCATCGACGCGGGCGGCACCAACCTGCGTTTCGGATGCGTCTGGTTCGATGGCAACGGCGAATACCATATTGAGGGCTTTAAAAAGCAGGCCATGCTGGGCACCGAAAAGGCCCTCACCAAGGACGAATTTTTCTCCGGGATGGCCGAGCTGGTTTTACCTTATCTGTCCGAAACCAACCTCATCGTCATCTCCTTTGCCTACCCCACCACCATCACCGAGAGCATGGACGGCCAGATTATCAAGCTGGTCAAAGAACTGAAGGTTTCGGGTGTGGACGGCGCGCTGATCGGCGTGGAGCTGACTAAACAGCTTGAAATTTTGGGGAAATCCGACGTGCGCGTCATGGTGACCAACGACACCACGGCCACCGCCTTTGCGGGCAAGGCCCAAACCATAAACCAGAACTACCAGAGCCATATCGGCGTCATCGTGGGCACAGGCATGAACACCTGCTATCCCGAAAAGTTCGACGCCATCCAGAAACTGCCCGATCATGTCGGCAGTGCACGCATGATGATTAACACCGAATCGGGCGGATTTGACAAAATCCTGCGTTCGGATATCGACAAGGCTTTCGACGCCTCCACAGCCGACGAGGGCTACCACGTGCTGGAGAAGATGGTCAGCGGCGGCTATATCGGCGGGCTTTGCGACGCCTACATCAAGGTCGCGGCCAAAGAAGAGCTTTTCAGCGCGAAAGCCTGCGAATCGCTCTTAAGTGTCACCTTAAACGCCATCGACATCAGCGAGTTTATCACGCATGAAAAAGACGCCAAGCTCTGCAAGCTCTTAACCGAGCGCGCGGATATCGACGATATGCACCTGCTGTTGGCGCGCATCATCCGGCGGGCGGCCAATCTGGCGGCGCTTCAGATCTACGCGCTGTCTATGAAATGCAGCGTGCCGGGCGACAACGTCTGCGTCACCGTGGAAGGCACCACCTTCTACAAGCTGCCGGGCATGCAGGAACAGACCAAGGCGTTTTTAGACCTCTACATGGCCAAAGCCGGGCTGAAATACACGATTTTGAGTGTGGACGATGCTGTCATGAAGGGCAGTGCGGCTATCGGACTGCAGCAGTAATTTTTTTGGCAATACTTCGAGGCGGTTTAATCCGCTTCTTTTTTTTGCCCAACCGTGGTATATTATAGCGTAAACCATAAATGAGGAGAAATCGATGTTTATCGCGAAAGATTTAACCGATTATCAGGTGTTGGATACCGGCGACGGGATGAAGCTGGAAAACTGGAACGGCGTTCTGCTGTCGCGCCCCGATCCGCAGGTCATCTGGCCCAAAACCAGCCCCAACCTGTGGCAGAAGGCCGACGCGGTGTACCACCGTTCGGAAACCGGCGGCGGGGACTGGGAAACCTTCAATAAGAGCATTCCCGAGCGCTGGACGTTTAACTATAAGGGGCTTAAGATGGTTGTGCGCCCCACCGGATTTAAGCACACAGGCATCTTCCCCGAACAGGCCGCCAACTGGGACTGGATCCGTGAGAAAATCAAAGAGAGCGGCAAGCATGAGCCCAAAGTGCTGAATCTGTTCGGCTACACGGGCGGAGCTTCTTTGGCCGCGCTCAGCGCGGGCGCCAGCGTGGTGCACGTGGACGCCGCAAAAAGCATGATCGACTGGTTTAAGGAAAACCTTGCGCTTTCCAATCTGGATAGAAAACCCGTGCGCTATATCGTGGACGACTGTCTAAAATTCGTCCAGCGCGAACAGCGGCGCGGCAGTACCTACGACGCCATCATCATGGACCCGCCTTCCTATGGACGCGGCAAAAACGGCGAAGTCTGGAAGATGGATAAAGACATCTATAACCTCATCGTGGAATGCACCAAACTGCTTTCCAGAGACCCGATTTTCTTCCTCATCAACTCCTACACCACCGGCCTTTCTCACGTGGTGATGGACAATATGCTGTTAAAAACCGTGGCTGCCAAATACAAGGGCAAAGTCAAAGGCGATGTTCTGGTTTTGCCTGTGGAAAACTCCAAAACCTATCTGCCCTGCGGAACGGCCAGCCGATGGGAACGGTAGATTTCCCCATCCTCTATGAGGACAACCACATCATCGTAACCGTCAAGCCCGCAGGAGTCTTGAGCCAGGCCGACGGCACGGACGCGCCGGATATGCTGACCATGCTTAAAGCCTATATCAAGGAGAAATACGAAAAGCCCGGCGAGGTTTTCTTAGGTCTGGTGCATCGGCTGGACCGTCCGACCGCGGGGGTCATGGTTTTTGCCCGCACCAGCAAGTCCGCCACGCGGCTTTCCGAGAGCATTAAAAAAGGCCGGTTTGACAAGACCTATTTTTGCGTTATTCAGGGCGTTTTGCCCGGCCTTCAGGGGAGCATGACCGATTGGCTTGTCAAAGACGAAGCCGAGGTTAAATCCTCGGTTGCCCAAGAGAACACGCCCGGCGCCAAAAAAGCCGCGCTGTCCTACCGCGTCATAAGCGAAGCGAACGGGTTCAGCCTCGTCGAAGTGAAGCTGCTGACCGGAAGGCACCACCAGATTCGCGTGCAGTTTGCGCATCGCGGATATCCTTTAGTCGGCGACCACAAATACGGCAACGCCACTGGCAAGACCGACCTTGCGCTCTTCGCCGCGTCGCTTTCCTTCCCGCACCCCACAACCAAAGAGACGCTGGTTTTCACCGCGCCTCTGCCGAATTTCTATCCGTTTAATCTGTTCTAGCTTTCGGTATCCACCGAGATAATCTTGGCGCCTTTGATGGTTTTAAGACCCTTCACGGCGGCGTCAAACGATGTGTTTGGCGTGGATGAAACGATAGTGAGCGCCGTCGTACCGTCGTCCGATTCTTCCATCTCAATGTTCTTAATCTTCATGCCGTTGGCGGCCAAAACGTTCAGCACTTCCACCAGCTTTTCTTTCGAGCCGTCAATCTCAAGAACGGTGAGCGCGATGTTCCTTTTCTTAAACAGCCGATCCTCTAAACCTTTTAAGGTCCACATCACCAGGACTGCCAACGCCGTGCCGATGCCCGTTGCGGTGTAAAACCCCGCGCCGGCTGTGATGCCAAGGCAGGCCACCACCCAGAGTCCGGCCGCCGTGGTGAGCCCGCGGACGCGAATGCCGTCCTTGATGATGCTGCCCGCGCCGAGAAAGCCGATGCCGCTGATGACATACGCCGCCATACGCGCGACATCCGTGCTGGATCCGCCGAATTTATCCCAGAGGTATTCGTTGGTCACCATGGCCAGACCCGCGCCCAAAGACACCAAAGCGTGCGTCCGAAGCCCCGCCGAATTGCCTTTTTTGTATTCTCTCTGCATGCCGATGGCGGCGCCCGCCACCAGCGCTACGATAAGCCGTAAAGCCATATCCCAAACCGCGATCATGTTTTATCCTCTCCTTCTTTTGGCGTCATGTGGAAAGATATTCAAACACCGCATCGACGCTTTTTTCCTTCAGGTCAAACCAGTTGACCGCTTCGCTGATATTATAGAGAATATGCGCATCCGAGTTGTCGATGACTTTAAATCCCTTGACGACGCTCATGTCCATGGGCAGACGAGGCTTGACCTCCACCGCGGTGAACGGGTATTGCCGCATTGCCGTCGCGCCTTCGGTGTGCAAAATCCCCTGATATTCACGGTTGATATGCGCCGGCACCACCAGCCCGCCGTGTTCCACGGCAAGGCCGATAATCTCCCAAATGCTGTAGGGTGTGCATGCCCCCAAGGGTTTTAGCGGCATATCCACTTCTTCATCGTCCGCGTTAAACACCAGCTGACTGCCATAGTAAGCGGCTTTGCCCGGCCCATTCGGCAATGAATCGTAGATGATATCCGAAAACGCTAGGGCATTCTCAATCCGTCGAAAATAGCACAGCAGATGCGTGCCGTTGCTGGCTGTGGCTTCAATGCCCGGCAGGAACAAAAGCCCCGCGGCTTCGGCTTCCTTTTTGGCCACCGCCATATTCCTGCCGCATACGTGATCGGCCACCGAGATGATATCCAAACCCTTCAGTTTGGCCATGTTCGCGATGTCCCGCGGCCGCATGCTGTCATCCGCGCAAGGGGAAAGCGCCGAATGGATATGTAAATCATAGTATACTTTCATGATCTATTCTTTGAGAAAGGCGGCCAGCTTGGCGCAGAACTGATAGGCTGTCAGCGGTGTGCTTAGAACCGCGATGCCTTCCTGCTTGGCTTTATCCAAAAAGTCGGTTTCGGTCAGCACGTTCTCGGCCAGAACGATGCACGCGCAGTCGATGAGCGTGGCCACCGCCACCACATTTAAATTCCGCTGGACCGTGACCCAGGCCGTTCCTTCATGTCCGTGGCTCATCACCCAGGACAAAAGGTCGCACGTATATCCGTCCTTAATCGCATTATCCAATCCCGCATCTCCGGTGAGTGCACGGGCGTCCTCGCCCAGCAGGTCTTTGACTGTCAGCATTTTCATTTCCCTTCCCTATTTGTCTTATCTTTGCTGCTTTGAATTATATCATACCGCGAATGTCCGCGCATCAAAAAAGAGCCTTCCCTTTTCACGCAAAGGCTCTTTCGCTTTTAATTTTTCACCTGCAGATATTCCGTTGCCACATAGCCGGTGATGCCGTTATACTTGATTCTCGTCCAGGACGAGTCAAAACTGATAATCGTCACGCTGGCGCCATAAGCCACCGAACCGATTTTGGTATATGAGGTGCCCGGTCCGCTTCGGATATTCAGCGAGGACGCAAGAACGATGGCTGTGCTGGCTGTGGTGGTGCTCGTGCCGCTGGTCGTCAGGGTGAAGTACTGCGTGGCCACGTAGCCGCTGATGCCGCCGTACTTAATCTTTGACCAGGTTGCGCCGTATTCGGTCACTTCGATGACACCGCCCTTCGGGATGCTGCCGATGCGCGTATAGTTCGTTCCCGGGCCGTTTCGGATGTTAAGCGATGTCGCGGTGACCGTCGCATACTGGGTCGTCGTTGTGCCCGTGCCGGAAGAACCGCCCGAGCTGGACTTCGAGTAGGTTCCGTTTTTATAATAGCAGTATCCGTCGGTCGTATCGGTAATCTTGATATACGCCGCGTAGACATAGCGCACGGTATTGCCGTAGTAGATCAGGTGCCAACTACTGGTCGTATAGGACTTCTTGATATAGACCACCGTGTTCAGCGCCAGTTTCCCAACCGACGTGTAGCTGGTTCCGGGGCCGCTTCTGACGTTCAGCGACGAACAGGTGACGTAACCCACCGCGTCGTAGAGCAAAGCGTCGTCAGCCGGTGTGGTGGTCGTTGTGGGTGTCGGGGTCGGCGATGTTGTGGCCGTCGATGTGGCGGTCGGCTGAACCGTGGCCGTCGGTTCGGGGTTTTCGGTGGATATCGGCCGCATCGTCGGTTCGGGCAGGCCCGGAGTCGGCGTCGCAGTGCCGCTGCTGGGGCTGTCCAGCACCACATAATCCACGTGCACATATCCATAAACCCCATTATAGACAATCTTATGCCAGGACGGGTCCGCGTAAGCCGTCACCACCGTGATGCGCGTATTGTTGGAAAGCTGGCCGATGATGCTGTAGATGGTTCCCGGGCCGGTTCGCACGTTCAAGAACGTGTTGCACTTAATCGTTGCGTTATAGTCGTCTTCCGCTACCGGCGCCGACGAGGCGGATGCCGTCGGGTTGGCGCTGGTTCCCGCCAGATTCCAAAGCTCGGTATTCGGGTAGTAGAACAGCAGGATTTCGTCGTATGTCCAGCCTTCTTTCGCCATGGTCTGCGCGCCGCGCTGACTCATGCCAAGGCCGTGTCCATACCGGCGGTGTACCAGATAATATCCGTCCAGTGTCGTGCCCGTCATTTTAGCCTCGGACACCGTCATCCTTAAGGACGTCTGACTGAAAATATTATATTGGCTGCTGGTGTCTTCGCATTCATTTAAATCCAGCCGCACCTGCATGGAAACATCTTCGGTCGTGGTGACGCCGTCCACCGTCTTGGGCGCGCGCACCGTGATGGTGGTAAACGCCACCCAGCAGTCCAGGCAGATCACAGTCTGATTGGGGAAAAGCTTCCGATGGTCTTCGGTCACTGTGCCGGCCGCGTTGGTTTTATACTGGCCTTTTAGGGTGTACATATCGGTCACACCCTTCAGCTGAAAATCGCTCCGGCTGGTCACGCTGTATCCGGCGGCCTGCAGAACCGGCAGCGCCAGATCTTTCAGCTGGTAAAGCGCGCCCGTGGCAAAGTCGGCTTCGTTATCGGTATATACCGGGAAGAACACCCGCTCTTCACGGCTGGATGGGTTCGCGATGTCGTAGGGGTCGGTGGTGATTCGCTGCCATGCCGCCGGTGTCCCCGATTCGTTCCAGACATGCTGGGGAATGTCCACCTGTCCACCGTTGCTGGCCGAGAAGTAGGTGGTCACAATATCGCCTTGCTGCAGCGTATAGCTGGCGTTCGCCTGATTGGTTTCATCCACATAGGCCACCACCTGGCCTTTGGTCAGGTTCACAGCCGAGAATACTCGGTCCAGTGAATCGTTCCATCCTTTATAAACCTGACTTCCGGTGGTATCCACCACATCGTATGTGGCGTAGGCACCAATGTGTTTGACGGCATAGGAACGCGCGGCAACGGCCTGTGCTTTTAAAGCCTCCAGCGGCCAGGTGTTGCTCATCTCATATCCGATTACGCCGTAGAGATAATATTCGATATTCAGGCTGTTCACCGCATGCAGATGATACGCGCCGGTGTCTTTATAGAACGCCATGTCCCCGGTATATGCCAGCGTGGACGTGTAGCGGTCGTTGTACATATACATGAGGTTAAGATCATATTTTTCAGAATCTCTTCCAACAAATGTGATGGAAGTTTTGGTGGTCAGCAGGGTGTAGTTTCCATCGGTCTCTTTTTTGTACAGCGCAATGTTGCTGCTGCCCGAAAGTGCCACACGGTAATACTGAGAACCGTCTATCGCAATGGTCGGCTCTTCGGCCACATAATAGCTGCCTACCGCTTTAAAATCATAAGTGATGGGGTCACCAATAGAGAGTTTAACACGGATGGTGGTCAGGTCCTGATCGGCGTTGGCACGGTCTATGACGAAAAAAGCCGCCATGCCGACAAAGAGCAAAATGAATATGATGGTGATGATTTTGCGCATAGAAAAACCCCTTATACCGTATAACCGCTATATGATGACTTAAATTCACATTATATTATACAATATTTTGCGGTAGAAGAGAAATACTTATTTTTACCAGAGCGTGCCGCGTCATCGCCCGTCCTCATTTTCCGATTATGCCCGTTCGTATGTCAGTTCAACCACGTTGCCGGACTTCTTGGTTTTTGTTAAGTTTAAATTCAGCGATTCATGTCCGCCCAAAAACAGCGAGATTCCGCCGCCGAGAATCACGGGCATCACGGTGATGATGTACTCATCCACCAGATTTTTTTCGATGAATTCGGAAGCCAGAACGCCGCCGCCGACCAGCCAGATGTCCTTGCCCGGTTTTTGTTTTTCCCGCAATACGCGTTCAACGATGCCATTTTTTACAAATTCGACATTCTCGTCGTCGGGCAAATCCTGACTGGTGGCCACCAATGTGCTCTTTCCGGCGTATGCCCACATATCCGGCGATAGTTCGTTGACCACCTGCAGGTATGTGTGGCTGCCCATCACGACCGTATCAATACGCGCGTCAAACGTGTCATATCCAAAGTCCACTTCGCTGAAATCATTTAAAAAATCCAACTCTCCGTATTCTCCGGCGATATAGCCGTCCAGCGACATGGCGATATATAGTACAATTTTTCGTGACATCGGTTATCTCCTCTTAGGTTTGCCAATTAAAAAAGAACCGAATACTCGGTTCTCCTTTGATTTCAATTATTCAGGGCTGATTGCTTCAACCGGGCAAGTTTCCTCGCACGAACCGCAATCAATACATTCGTCCGCATTGATTTTGTAAGTATCGCCGTCTTGCTCAATCGCGCTGACTGGGCATTCATCCGCGCAAGCGCCGCACCCAATGCATTCGTCCGAATTACTCTTATACGCCATGACTTTACCTCCAGATATTTTGTCCATGCCTATTTTATCACTTAACACCGAAAAAACAAGTATATTTTACTCATCCAGCAATTTTTTGATTTCATCATCCAATTTTTCGTCGGGCTCGTCCCGATCAAAGCGGGGTTTCCCGCGTTTAAACTTGATGTCGTCCAGCGGGAATTCTGTCAGGTCGAACGTGCCGTCGGGCAGTTCGATTTTCACCTTGACCTTTTCGGTGATGGGGTTGTTCTCCACCACAACACCGCTGGCGTCGGGCGTCTTCACATGCGTGCCGATCGGCGGCATCTTGCCCTTCATGTATTGATAGTGCTCGTGTTCATAGTTAAGACAGCACATCAGGCGTCCGCACAGCCCCGAAATTTTGGTCGGGGACAGCGACAGGTTCTGGTCTTTGGCCATCTTGATGGAAACCGGCTGGAACTCGCCCAAAAAGGCACTGCAGCAGCACTCCCGTCCGCAGGGACCGATACCGCCCAAAAACTTGGCCTGATCGCGCACACCGATCTGTCTTAGTTCAATACGCGTGCGGAAAACCGCCGCCAAATCTTTGACCAGTTCGCGGAAATCCACGCGCCCGTCGGCCGTGAAGTAGAAGATGACCTTTTTAGCGTCAAACGTATATTCCACGTCCACCAGCTTCATATCCAGATCATGCTTGGCAATCTTTTCGGCGCAGGCGGTAAACGCGCTCTTTTCCTTCTCGCGGTTGGCCAGAACGGTGTTCCAATCTTCCTCGGTGGCCTTGCGGATGATTTTCTTCAGCGGCATGACGACTTCTTTTTCGTCAACCATCTTTTCGGTCATCACCACTTCGCCGTATTCCACACCGCGCACGGTTTCCACGATGACATGATCGCCGTATTCAAAGCTATTATGATCGGGGTCGAAGGAGTAGACTTTACCAGCGTCCTTAAAACGAACCCCTATGACATTAACCATCGGTATTTCTCCTTTAATATTTCAAAAAGCATGCTCTCGCAGCTCAAGATAAAATTGACGTTATAGGCCATCCGGCCTTCATGCTCCAGTAACTTTTCAATCATATTATATATTGCGCCGGTTGTAAAGCCGTCTGCCATCCGTGTCAGCATTTCGCGCTGGTCGATGTTGGCGATGCGCGCTTCTCCGCCCGCCAGCTGAAGCTTCAGCGTGTCCATCAAGGCGAGTTTCAGTATGTCGATGATCTCACCCGTGCGTTCTTTATTTTCCTCAAAGAAGGCAACAAATGCCGAAACCGCATAGGTCTTCTGCGCCATCATCTTGAAAAACAGCGAAAAAGTCTGTTCCCGCATGGCGAAAAAATCCGAATCCTCGGCCAGAACCGCGGCTTCCTCGTAGTACCCCTGCGCCAGCGCCAAAGCCAGCTCGGCCCGGTCGGCCGAAACGCCCTCTTTCTCCAGAAGCTCCTTCGCGTGCTCCCGCGCGGCCGGCAAAAGCCGGATGTTCTCGCACCGGGAGATAACCGTGGGCAGAAGTCCGTAGTCCGACCCGGCCAGCAGCATAAATACCGTGTTTTCGGGCGGTTCCTCCAGCGGTTTGAGCAGCGCGTTTTGTGCCGCTGTGTTCATCTTGTCCGCTTCAAATATCACAACGGCTTTGTGCGCCGCTTCAAAAGGCTTTTCAGCCAAAAAGTCGCCGAGTTCACGAATCTGTCCAATCTTGATGCTCCCGTTTTCGGGGGCAATCGTATGGATATCGGCCGCTGAACCTGACAGCACTTTCTTGCACCCCGAACACACGCCGCAGGCGCTGTGTGTTTCGCAAAACAGGTTCAAAAGAAAACTCATGGCGTAGCCGGTCAGCGCCCGCGTCTTGGGACAGGTGACCAGATAAGCCGATTTCACCGCGCCGCTTTTGGCGTCGCTTACCGCCTGTTTTGCGCCTTCCAGAATCATCGCTTACAGCAGACCCTTCTCTTGAAGTATCGCCTTGGCTTTCGCAAGGACAATCTCTTTGGTTTCAAACTTGGTACCCTTGGCTTCGATGGGAATAATTGTTTCCTTCTCATCCTCAAGGATTTTTAAATATCCTTTAAAAAGGCGGTCATAGAACGCCTGTTCCTGCGTTTCCAGCCGGTCGCGCTCTTTTTGCTCGTTCATACGGTCAAAAGCGCGTTCGGGGTTGACGGTGATGAAAAAGGTGATGTCGGGAAGACATCCGTCCACCGCGTGTTTGTTAATCTCCAGCACGCGTTCCTTGCCCAGATTCCGGCCATATCCCTGATACGCCACCGAGGAATGGATAAACCGATCGCATACCACAATTTTGCCCTGTTTTAGGGCGGGAAGGATGACCTCATGCACGTGCTGGGCCCGCGCGGCCGCGTACAGGTAGGCTTCGGTGATGTCCAGAATGTCGGTGTTGTTTTTGTCGAGTACGATGTCCCGTATTTTCTCGGCCACCGGACATCCGCCCGGTTCGCGCGTCAAAACCACGTCAAAACCAAGCTCGCGTAAGCCTTCGGCCAAAAAGCGCGCCTGCGTCGATTTTCCGCTGCCGTCCGCGCCTTCAAATGTAATAAACAACCCGTCCATTCTCTGTCCCCATATCCGTATTCTTTAGTATTCTACCATTTTCAGGCTTAAAAATGAATCTATTTATCCGCGTAGACCTTGATGAGCCCGTCCTTCATCCCCACCACCGAAAGGCCTTCGGCCTTGGCGCGCTGGATGCCGCTGATGAGTTCGCGCGTTAAAATCTGCCCTTTCAACACGGCGGGTACGCCCGGCGGATAGATGGCCACCGGCTTGGCCGCAATTTTGCCTTCGCAGGCGCTTAAGTCCGCCCAGACGGTTTCCTGGGATGCGGGTGCTCCCCATTCGCACTTTTCAAGCGCGTATGTGGGCTTCATCTCCCGGGGGTTGCCTGTCGGCTCCATCTTTTTTAAAGCGCGGTATGCTTTTTTCAGCGCTTTTCTGTGGAGGGCCGGCGACAGCAGAAACAGAATGTAATGCGGATCCACGGCTTCGGCGTAGATGCGCCTTTTATGCAGCGCTTTTTGAACATCGGCCGCGGAAAGACCGCTGGCGCGGTAATCGATTGCCCATTTCAGAACGTCTTTGGGCTCGCCTTTGTCAACCTGTTTTACCACGGTAAACCCGTAGAGTTCATCGATTTTTTTAGAGTATTTCACGATGGCATAAAACAGTTTTTCAATCCGCCGTTTGCCCTTTTTCGCCATATAGTCTTTTGCAAAGTCAATGGAAGCCATGATGGGGTAGGACGGCGAAGTGGTGACAAAGTGGTTCAGCGCCTCTTTGATGTTCTCGGCCGAAAGCCGGCTCTTTTTGCCCACCGCCACATAGGCCGACTGGTTCATCGCCGGCAGCGTCTTGTGTGTGCTAACCACCCAGGCATCCGCTCCGGACTCGGCCGGAGATGCGGGCAGAAATTCCGAATACGGGAAGCAGGCCGAGTGCGCCGCGTCCACGACGACCGGAATCCGCTTTTGATGCGCCAGCTTGACGATGCCGCTTAAATCAGCGCAAAAGCCGTAATAGTTGGGGTAGGTAATATAGATCGCCGCTATATCGGGGTTTTGTTCCAGCGCTGTTTTAACCGCCGCTTTATTCACCACACTCGAAATGACCGGAGTTTCGGGGTAAACGAACACCGGCGTGATATCGAACAGCTCAATCGCGTGCGCTGCGCTAAGGTGGAAATCCCGCGCAAAAAGCACCTTTTTCCCACGGAAAAGGCTTAACAGCGTCAAAACGCCCGAGCTGGAACCGTTGACAGTATAGAGCACCTTTTCGGCGCCGATATCGGCCGCCATCTCGCTCTGGCTCTTCTCCAGAATTTCTTTGGGTTCAAACAGGTTGTCCAGTCCGGCGATTTCGGTGAAATCGTACCGGAATATCCCTTTTAAAAACCCAAAAGACCGCCCTTTTGCGCCCGGCATATGCAGCCGAAACCGATCTCTTTTTCTTGCTTTTCTTAATGCCTTCTGAATTTTGCTTTTCATTTTTTTGCACAAAAAAGCACAAACGTTTCCATCTATGCTTTTCCTTTATCTTTATTTTTGTTTTTTCGGTTTGTAGGTGTATTCCTTCCACGCGGCAATAACCGCCTCCTCAAACTCCGCCGATGGCGTCAGAATTGCCGTGAAATACTTGCTTTCGTTTAAGTACACCACACAGAAAGCGTCGTCCGTGACGCGCTTGAAGGTGACCCGCTGGTGCTTATATTTCTTGTGCGCGTCGGGCAGATTCGCAAGCTTCCCGGCAAAGATGATTTTGTCCATGCGCGTGAATAAATCAAGCTTGGGCCTGGAACTGGCGATGCGGTCCACCCGGAAGATGTCGCCGTCCAGATAATAGGTAAACTCGATAAGTTTGGTGCGCGCCACATAGACCGCCAATGTGATGACCAAAACAAATTCCACCCAGAACATATAGGGGAAATGCAGGAATTCGTTTATCAGGTACAGCACAAAAGTGAGTACAAAGAGGCCTGCGATGAGGCCCAGCGTCAGCAAAATGCCTGGTATAACGCCGATTTTTTTATGCTTCAGTTCAAAAGTTTTCATATGCCCTATTATATCCTGATCACGATTAAAAAGCAAAAAGTCCGCTTAATTTAAGAGGACTTTTTACATAAAATATAAATTTGAATCCGGCAGCTACCTACCCTCCCAGGTCTAGATAACCAAGTACTATCGGCGTAT
>CALMFG010000113.1 GCA_937863465.1 uncultured Clostridia bacterium | reverse complement strand
ATCGCCATCAGCGCCGAGAAAAAAGGCGTGACATTGGATGTGGTTCAGTCGGACGATATCGATATCTGGGCCAACCGCGACCGCATTAAGCAGCTGCTTTTAAACCTCATCGATAACGGCATCAAGTATAACAAACCCGGCGGCAGTGTGACCGTAACCGCCAGCAAGCATGCGCATATCCTCAAGATTTCGGTGAAGGACACGGGCAGCGGCATTGACGAAAAGGATATCCCGCGGCTGTTCGAACGGTTCTACCGTGTGGACAAAAGCCGTTCCAAAGCGCTGGGCGGCACCGGTCTCGGGCTGTCCATCGTCAAGCACATCTGCGAGCTGTACGGCGGCAGTGTGACCGTGACCAGCGAAAAAAATGTCGGCAGTGAGTTTGTGGTCAGCCTGCCCATCATCGTTCAATAGACACAAATAAAGCGTTCCGAAGAATCGGAGCGCTTTTTGGTTGCGTAAAAATACTAAAAATTATTCTTTGATAAACAGAACACCCAGCGTGCCCGGCCCGCAGTGCGAGGAGATGGTGGCGCCGGCGAAATTGTCGATGACCTGCTTAAAGCCGAATTTTTCTTTCAGCATTTTGGCAATCTCGGCGCGTTTTTCAGCCTGGTCGAAGGCCGTGTGGGTGATGAATACACGGGTTTTATCGATGCCAGAACCATCCTTCAGCGTGACTTCCAGATAATCGTCGCACACCTTATTCCAGCTGCCGCGGAATTTTTCGCCGGGGACGATTTTGCCGTCGATGAGCACCAGCTGGGGCGAAAGCTTCAGCTTGGAGCCGAAGTAGGCTGAAAGGCGTGAGCAACGTCCGCCCTTGTAGAGATAATCCAGAAGCGGGACAAAGAAGCTGGCCGATATGTTGGGCACAATCTCGGCATCCATCTTCCGCTTAATCTCGGCGGCCGAAAGGCCCTGTGAACGCAAGTCGCAAGCCTTTAGCGCGGCGAGACCGATGCCCGAAGAGAGCGAGCGCGTGTCCACGAGAAAGATACGGTCGGAAGCGCCAAGCTCGTTGATGGCGTTAAACGCATTTTGGGGAGTACTGGACAGATCCGAACTGATGGTGAAAACGAGTGCGTCATCTCCGGCTTCCAGCACGGGTTTGAAGGCCTTCGCAAAGTCGGCCATGTTGACGGCGGCGGTTTTGGGCAGCATATCGTTCTTGTCGACAAAGTCGAACAGATCACCGCATGTCAATTGTCCATCGTCCAGGTAGGTGGTTTCACCCAGTGTGACATACAGCGGCAATACCGTGATATCATGTTTGGCCGCGATGTCTTTTGGCAGGTCGGATGCGGAATCGACAAAGATTTTGATGTTTTTCACAGGGTAGTACCTCTTATAAAGTAATGAATGATATATGTATTATTTAAACATATTTTTTTGTTTATCTCAAGGGGATGAAGCGAGGAAGTTATCTTAACCATCATTTTTTACAAAGTACACGGAGCTGAACCGACGGCATAATATGTCATATTTAACGAGAATTTAAGTTTAATGGTTTGATATTCGCCTTTTCATGTGATAAAATCTATTATTAGTTTAAGATGAAAATGAGGGAGCAAAACAGCATCATGGCAGAAGAAACCGGCAGAAATTTTATACACGAAATCATCGACGCGGACCTGGAAAGCGGCCGCATCAGTCAGGTCATCACGCGCTTTCCGCCCGAACCAAATGGATATCTGCATATCGGGCATGCCAAATCCATCAACCTGAATTTTTCCACGGCGATTAAATACGGCGGCAAATGCTTCTTGCGGTTTGACGACACCAACCCCGCCAAAGAGGATGACGAATATATCCAGTCCATCAAAAAAGACGTTCAGTGGCTGGGCTTTGAATGGGAAGAGATTCGTTTCGCTTCTGATTATTTTGAATTTATGTACGAGATGGCGGTTCGCCTGATCAAAAAAGGTTTGGCTTACGTCTGCGACCTGACCGCCGAAGAGATTCGGGATTACCGCGGCACGCTGACCGAACCCGGCAAGAACAGCCCCTACCGCGAACGGCGCATCGAAGAGAATCTGCAACTGTTCGAGGAGATGCGCGCCGGCAAGTACGCCGACGGCGAAAAGGTGCTGCGCGCCAAGATCGATATGGCCAGCCCCAACCTCAACATGCGCGACCCGATTATCTACCGCATCTTACGCGCCACGCATCACCGCACGGGGGATGATTGGCTGATTTATCCGATGTATGATTACGCGCACCCTTTGGGCGACGCGATGGAAAAAATCACGCACAGCATCTGCACGCTGGAGTTTGAGGATCACCGCCCGCTGTACGACTGGGTGGTGGACAACACCGATCAGGATCCCAAACCGCACCAGTATGAGTTTGCGCGGCTGAACCTGACCCAAACCATCATGAGCAAGCGGTACCTAAAGAAGCTGGTGGACGAGAAGGTGGTGGACGGCTGGGATGACCCGCGTATGCCTACGATTTCGGGCCTCCGGCGCAAAGGCTACACGCCCGAAGCCATCAAGGATTTCTGCCAGCGCATCGGCGTGGCCAAGGCCAACTCAGAGGTGGATGTCAAACTTCTTGAACACTGTGTGCGCGAGGATTTGAACAACCGCGCCCTGCGGCGTATGACGGTTCTGGAGCCGTTGCTGCTTGAGATTGTGAATTACCCGGAGGGCAAAACCGAAACGCTGGTTTCGGACAACCATCCCATGCTGCCCGAGGCGGGTACGCGCGAGATGACCTTCTCGAAATACATCTATATTGAACAGGCTGACTTCATGGAAAACCCGCCGGGGAAATTCTTCCGTCTGGCACCGGGCAAGGAAGTGCGCCTGATGAACGCTTACATTGTCAAGTATGAGGACGTCGTCAAGGACCAGGATGGCAATATCGTCAAAGTTCTGGTCAGCTGTGACTTTGAGAGCAAATCCGGCGGCGCCACAGCGGGCCGCAAGGTGAAGGGTACTTTGCACTGGGTGGACAAGGCAACGGCGGTTCCGGCCGTTGTACGCCAGTACGACTACCTGTTAAAACCCGCCGAGGAAGGCGAAAGACAGGACTTCATGGATCGGTTGAACGAGAATTCGCTGATGGTCTATGAAAACGCTTTGGTGGAACCCGCGGTGAAGGCCGCCAAACCCGGTGAGCAGTTCCAGATGGTTCGGCAGGGGTACTACGCCTGCGACTACAAGGAATTCACGCCCGAAAAGCCGGTGCTGAACCTTATCGTCGGTCTTCGGGACAGCTACGCCAAGGCGATGCAGCAGGAATAAACCCAACCTTTAAGGAGCGATACATGACCAAAGTACGGACGCGGTTTGCGCCCAGCCCCACGGGGTATCTGCATATCGGGGGGCTAAGAACCGCCCTATACGCCTACCTGTTTGCCAAAAAAAACGGCGGCGATTTTATCTTACGCATTGAAGACACCGACCGCGAACGGCTGGTGGAAGGCGCTTGCGACGTGATCTACAATACCCTGAAAGACACGGGACTTTCTTACGACGAAGGCCCGGATGCCGGCGGCGATTTTGGGCCGTATATCCAGTCCGAAAGAAAAGAGATATACCAACAGCACGCGCAAATGCTGATTGAATCCGGCGCGGCATATCGGTGCTTTTGCACCAAGGAACGTCTGGCCGAGGTGCGGGCTGAGAAGGAAGCCAAGGGCGAGCAGTTCACCTATGACAAACACTGCCTGCACTTAAGCGAAGAAGAGATTAAAGCCAAGCTGGACGCGGGCGAGCCTTTTGTGGTGCGGCAGAACATCCCGGCCCAAGGTGAGACCACCTACAGCGACGCCGTGTTCGGCGATATCACGGTGCCCAATGCGGATTTGGACGACAATGTGCTCTTAAAATCCGACGGGATGCCGACTTATAACCTCGCCAACGTGGTGGATGACCACCTGATGGGGATTACGCACGTGATTCGCGGAGTGGAGTACCTCTCCAGTACGCCAAAGTATAACCTGCTGTATGAAGCGTTCGGCTGGAACCTGCCCGAATATATCCATCTGCCGCCCGTGATGAAGGACAAAAGCCAGAAGCTTTCCAAGCGTCACGGCGACGCATCGTATCAGGACTTCATTGATAAGGGCTACATTAAGGAAGCGATTATCAACTACATCGCGCTGTTGGGCTGGAACGGCAAGGATAACCGCGAAATATTCAGTCTGGAAGAACTGATTGAGGCGTTCGACCTGTCGGGTCTGTCCAAATCACCCGCGATTTTTGACGTGGAAAAGCTGACCTGGATGAACGCGCAGTATATTCGCGGGTTCTCCAAGGAGGAGTTTATCCGTCGCGCGATGCCGTATTTCGAGCAGGCGGGCGTGGCGGACAAGAACCTCGATTTGATTACCGAAGTGATGCAGCCCAGACTGGAACGCATGACCGAGATACCTGAAAAGCTGGCGTTTATCGGCGAAATGCCCGATTACGATTTGGCGCTGTACGAGAGTAAAAAGATGAAGACCGACAGCGGTATGGCGCTCGGCGTTCTGGAGCCCTGCCTTGAACTTCTGGAAAGTCTTAACGATTATACAAAAAACGGGCTGCATGATTCGGTGATGGCCTTGTGCGAAACATTGGGCATGAAAACCGGACAGGTACTGGGGCCGCTTCGCGTGGCCATCACCGGCACCGCCGTGACGCCGGGCGGCGCTTTCGAGGCCGCCGAGCTTTTAGGCAAAGACGAGACATTACGGCGCCTGAAAGCCAGCATCGAAAAACTGAAAAAAGCATAAAACGGGATTAAAGAATTTCGTGGAAGAAAGAGAAAACGGCAGCGGAAGAAAAGCGATTCGACAGCAGCGACAACTGGAAAAGGCGAAACATGTTTCCGCCTTTCTGTTTGTCTTTCTCTGCGCCGTGATAGCGGTAGCTTTTTTGCCCGGCTTGCGCAGCGCTTTGGCGGGCGACTCCAGCGTGCTTAAAAAAACGCTGATTATCGTCCAAAAGCCGCGGCTGGATTTGGAATATCCCGTGTGGGAACTGCCCGAGAGCGCGGCGGACGAAGTGAAGGCCGAAGGCACCTCCGAGGCGGAGCTGGCGGGATATCTCGCCTCGGCCAACACCTACAAGAGCGAAAACGTAGCGATTGAGATAGACAAGGTCAGCAAGGGCGGAAACACCTACTTTGTGGCGCATGTGCACCTTAAAGATGTCGGCTTGCTGAAAACCGGAACGTATACCAACGAACTTGGCAAGGTTGTGAAAAAAGATGTGGTGACCATGGCGGATCAGAACAACGCCGTACTGGCCATCAATACCGATTTTTATACCTATCGCAATTCGGGCATCATCATCCGAAACGGCAAGGTGATTTTAAACGACGGATGGGGAGAAGCGCTGTGTGTCTATGCCGACGGCAGCATGGCGGTGGTCAACGGTCTGAAAAGCGACGCTTATGATCTGGCTGAGCAGGGCGTGGTCAACTCGTTCAACTTCGGCCCGGCGCTGATTCTGGACAGCGAGATAGCCGAAGCGAATATTTCGGGCAGTATCATTAAAGATACCAAAAATCCGCGAACCGGCATCGGCTACTACGGTCCCGGCGAGTATCTGTTTATCTGCGTGGACGGGCGAAAAGAAGGATACAGCAACGGCATGACCATCAAGGAATTTGCCGAGCTGTTTAAAGAATACGGCGTAGAAATGGCCTACAATCTGGACGGCGGAGGATCGACCACCATGGCGTTCATGGGAAACCGCGTCAATCTGCCGCAAGGGTTGGATACATACATGCGGAGCGTGGACGGTATATTGCTGGTCGCGGATTCGGTCTATCCATAACTCTAAGGAAAGCAAATGGACTTTAAACAAAACGGAATTGCTGTGCTGATTCCGGCGTATAAGCCGGAGGGACAGCGATTGGTCAATCTGGTGAAGGCGGTCATCGCTGATCGGTACGCCTCGGTCATCATCGTGGATGACGGCGGCGGAGAGGAATTCGCGGATGTTTTTGGCGTGCTTGAAAAAATGGGTTGTATCGTCGTCCGACACCCGGAGAACATGGGCAAAGGACGCGCGCTGAAAACCGGCCTTACTGAATATCAAAAGCGTTTCCCTGAAGGCATCGGCGTGGTCACCGCCGATGCGGACGGACAGCATTTGCCCGAGGACATCGCGCGGACGGCCCAAGCTTTGGCCGAGAATCCGGACAAACTGGTTTTAGGATGCCGCACGCTGGGGCGCGAGATGCCGCTGGCGTCGCGGTTTGGCAACAAGCTGACCCGGGGCTTCTTTCGGCTGGTTTCGGGCGTTTCGGTCAGCGATACACAGACCGGCCTTCGCGGTATACCTGCCGCGTTCCTCGACAAAATCGCCGCGCTGAAAGGCGAACGGTATGAGTTTGAGATGCATATGCTTTTGGAACTAAAACCGATGGGACTTGGCCATATTGAAGTGCCGATTCAGACCATCTACCTGGATGGTAACCAGTCGTCGCACTTTAACCGCATCAAGGATTCATTCCTCATCTATAAGATGTTTTTCAGCTATATCTTCATCGGGCTGGCTTCGTTTGTCGTCGATTATGGCCTTTTCTCGGCCATGAACCTGTTTTTGCCTGCGGTGATGAACAACCCCAAACGCCTGGTGTTCGGTTTACCGCTGGTCGTCATCATCTCCAACTTAACAGCGCGCGGGCTGTCTTCGGTGTTCAATTTCTCGCTGAACCGAAAGGTGATGCTCCCCGAAAACCACAAAGGGCAGGGCGTTCTGCATCAGGCGGCCAAGTACTATCTGCTGGTCGTCGTGGCGATGCTGGCCGATACCTTACTGGTATCGTCGCTGTCGCTGGTCATCAGCAAGTATATCGCCAAGATTATCGTGAGTTTCCTGATATTCATGTGTAATTTCTTCATCCAAAAGCGGGTTGTTTATGTTTAACCCTTTACAAACGCGCTCTTTTAATATATAATCCTAAGAAATATTGAAAAAAGCATTTGATAAGAGACGGCGGTACCACACAGCACTTCATGATAAGCGACCCGTGAACCGGTGAAAAGACGGGAAGAAGTCGGGAACCGACCCATCACTCTTAGAGCTTTCCGCCCGAAAACCTTCAAGGCGGAACGTGAGCCAAGCGTTAATTGCACATAAAGCGCGTACAATTATTTACACAGGGTGTGTAAATAATTTGCGAATTTAGGTGGCACCACGGAAAAGTATGACCTTTCGTCCTATATTGGGCGAAACGGTTTTTTTATTTTATCGGATAATTTTTTAAAGCATCGGAGGAAAACATGCTGTATAAAAAAGTTTCGACGGATTTAAACTTTGTTGAACGGGAAAAAGAGATTCTCGAATTCTGGCAGAAAAACGAGATATTCAAAAAATCGGTGGCCGAAAGCAAGGGAAAGGAGCCCTTTACTTTCTACGACGGCCCGCCGACTGCCAACGGCAAACCGCATATCGGCCATATCTTAACGCGCTGTATCAAGGACTTAATTCCGCGTTACCAGACCATGAAGGGCAAGGACGTTCTGCGCAAAGCCGGATGGGACACGCACGGTCTGCCGGTGGAACTGGAAGTGGAAAAGCAGCTGGGGCTGGACGGCAAAGAGCAGATTGAAGAATACGGCGTCGAAGCGTTTATCCATCAGTGCAAAGAGAGCGTCTGGAAATACAAGGGCGAATGGGAACGCATGAGCGACCGCGTCGGCTTTTGGGCGGATATGGAAAACCCGTACATCACCTATGAGGACAGCTACATCGAGTCGGTCTGGTGGTCGTTAAAGCAGATTCACGAGAAGGAACTGCTCTACAAAGGTTACAAGATTGTGCCCTATTGCCCGCGATGCGGGACGGCGCTGTCCAGTCACGAGGTGGCGCAAGGCTACAAGGACGTCACTGAGGTCTCTGTTTTCGTACGCTTCAAAGTGAAGGACGCAGAGAATACCTTCCTTTTGGCATGGACAACCACGCCTTGGACACTGCCCAGCAACGTGGCGGTCTGCGTCAATCCGCATGACGCCTACGTGAAGGTGGAGCACAATGGGCAGAAGTTGATTCTAGCCAAAAAGCTGGTCGAAAGCCTTTTGGGCGAAGACGCCAAAGTGCTGGAAGAATACGTGGGCACCGACCTCGAGCATCTGGCCTACGAACCGCTCTACGACTTTGGCAAAGCCGACCGAAAAGCATGGTATGTCACCTGTGACGATTACGTCACCCTGACTGACGGTTCGGGCATTGTCCATATCGCGCCCGCGTTCGGCGAAGACGACGCGAGAGTCGGCCGCAACTACGATCTGCCGTTTGTTCAGATGGTCAACGCGCAGGGCAAGTTCATCGAAGGCACGCCCTGGACCGGCGTATTTGTGAAAGACGCCGACCCGATGATTATTGAGGACTTAACCAAGCGCGGCCTATTGTTCGAGAAAAAAGAATACGAGCACAGCTATCCGTTCTGCTGGCGTTGTGATACGCCGCTGCTATACTACGCGCGCAACTCATGGTTTATCGCCATGACCAAGGTAAAAGACCTTTTACAGAAGAACAATCGCAAGGTCAACTGGCTGCCCGAGAACATCAAAGACGGCCGCATGGGCAACTTCATCGATAACGTCATCGACTGGGGCCTTTCCCGCGAACGGTACTGGGGTACGCCTCTGCCGGTGTGGGAATGCACCTGCGGACATTTTCATGTGATCGGCTCCAAGGAAGAGCTGAAAGCGATGAGCCCGGATTGCCCGGACGAGATTGAACTGCATAAACCCTATATCGACGCGGTGCATCTCACCTGCCCCAAATGCGGCGGAAGCATGAAGCGTGTGCCCGAGGTTATCGACTGCTGGTACGACAGCGGCAGCATGCCCTTTGCGCAGTGGCACTATCCCTTTGAGAACAAGGAAGAATTCGAAAGACGTTTTCCGGCTGACTTTATCAGCGAAGCCGTGGACCAGACGCGCGGATGGTTCTATACCCTTTTGGCCATCTCGACGGCCGTGTTCGAGACCAACCCGTTTGAGGCTTGTATTGTCCTAGGCCATGTGCAGGACAAGGACGGCCAGAAGATGAGCAAGCACAAGGGCAATGTGGTGGACCCATGGAGCGTTTTGGATAAGCAGGGCGCCGACGCGGTGCGCTGGTATTTCTACTCCAACAGCAGTCCCTGGCTGCCCAACCGATTCTACGACGAAGCGGTCAGCGAAGCTCAGAGAAAGTTCATGGGCACACTGTGGAACACCTATGCTTTCTATATTCTCTATGCCGAGATTGATGGATTTGACCCGACGAAATATACGCTGGAAACGGACAAGCTGCCGCCCATGGACAAGTGGATTCTGTCCAAGCTGAACACGCTGGTTTTAAATGTGGAAAAACATCTGGATAACTACCGCCTGACCGAACCGGCCAGAGAGCTGAACAAATTTGTGGATCAGCTTTCCAACTGGTACGTGCGGAACGGCCGCCAGCGGTACTGGGGCGAAACGATGACGCAGGACAAGATTAACGCCTATATGACGCTGTACACCGTCCTTGAGACCCTTTCACGCGTCATTGCGCCGTTTACGCCGTTTATGGCCGAAAGCATCTACCAGAACCTCGTGCGGAGCGTGGACAAAAATGCGCCCATCAGCATCCATCTTTGCAGTTTCCCCAAGGCCAACGCCGGAATGATTGACGCGGCACTGGAAGTCAATATGGAGAAGGTTCTGGATATCGTGACGCTGGGACGCGCGGTGCGCAACAAAACCGGTGTGAAGAACCGTCAGCCGCTCTCTGAGATGATTGTTTCGGGGGAAGCTTTGCCCGACATGTTCACCGAAATCATCAAGAACGAGCTGAACGTGAAGGCTGTTCGATACGGCGCGGACATGAACGAGTTTATCGCGTATAATCTAAAACCGCAGATGCGCACGCTGGGCCCGAAATACGGTCAGGCGCTGAACGCCATCCGCACACACCTTTCCGAGGCGGACGGCAACGCGATTGTCGGCACAGTACGGAGCGGAAAAACCTATATGTTCGACGCGGCGGGAACGATGGTAGAACTCACCGAAGAAGACCTTCTGATTGAGACCGGAGAAAAGGCCGGATTCGCCTCCGAAACCGAAGGCGAGCTGACGGTGGTGCTGGATACCAACCTGACCGAAAGCTTGATTGCCGAAGGCTATGTGCGCGAGCTGGTCAGCAAGGTGCAGACCATGCGTAAGGAAGCCGGATTTGAAGTGACCGACCATATCCGCCTGTATATTGCTGCCGACGCGGCGCTGATGCAGGTGGTCGCCGAGAACCGGGAAAAAATCTTAAAAGAGGTTCTGGCCGATGATCTGGCCGATACCAAACCTCCCAAAGGTTATCCCAAGACATGGGATATCAACGGCATTGAAGCTGATGTGGTTGTGGAAAGAATCTAATCGAAACTATACTAAAAGCCCGATAACCTTATCGGGCTTTTTTGATACAAAAAAAGAAGCTTCTTTTTCAGAAGCCCCTTTATCGTTTTAATGATATTTATTCTTCCGCACCGGCCAGCATCATGATGGCGTTAGCCGTAATCTGCGCGCATTTTAGCAGGGTTTCGACGCGAATGTATTCGTCCGGCCCGTGCTCCACATGCGGTTCGCCGGGGAACAGCGCGCCGAAGGACACCGCGTTATCGAATGCGCGCGCGTAGGTGGCGCCGCCGATGGCGATGCAGTAGGCTTCTTCGCCGGTCGCTTCGGTGTAGGCCTGTTTCAGCGTGGTGACCAGTTCACTGTCCTCGGGGACATGGATGGCGCGGATGCTGTGACGGATGTCGATGGTGAAGAAAGCGCCAAAAGTCACATCCACTTTGTCCATCATCTCCTGCTGGGTGAAGGTGACGGGGTAACGGATATCAATGACCACTTCAATTTCGGATGCGTCCATATTGATGATACCGACATTCAAAGTCAGTTTGCCGCTGATGTCATCTGCCAGTTCCAGTGCGGTGCCTTCGCCGTTATAATTTCTGCCGATGATGGAGGCCAGGAATCCGATGGGCTCCTTGACGGTACCGGCGGCCAGAGGCAGGGTTTCCAGAAACATGATGAGGTTGACGCCGGCGTTAAAGCCGTCCTCAGGCAAAGAGCCGTGCGAGGCCAGACCGGCGGCGGTCACTCGGATGCCGTCTTCTGAAGAGGTTACCGAAATCGCGTAGGGCTTGTCCTGATTAAAGCGATCGGCCGCATTTGCAATGGTGTCAAAATCGCCGTCCAAAATACATTCGGCGCCGTTCGGCACAATATTCGGCCGTTTGCCGCAGGAAAAGGTACGGACATGGATGCCGTCCGATTCGGAACAGGTCACGGGTTTTTTTAAGGATAGATGCAGGACACCCTTTTCGGCGTTGATGACCGGGTAGTTGGCGTCCGGCGAAAAAGCGACAGAGGGCAGCGTCTTGTTGGCTTTATAGAAATCCATATCCGACCACGTTGATTCCTCGTCACAGCCGAAAATGAGACGCACTTTTTTCTTGAGGATGACGCCGTTGTCGCTCATGGCTTTCAGCGCAAACAGGGCGGCCACAGCCGGGCCTTTGTCATCGATTGAACCGCGGCCATAGATTCTGCCGTCGGCGATGGTGCCGTCAAACGGGGGGTAGGTCCAGCCGTCGCCCGCTGGAACCACGTCGATATGCGTCAGAACCGCCACAATATCGTCGCCCTCGCCGTAGTCGATATAGCCAAGCTGCCCGAACAGGTTCACGCAGTCCAGGTCCATATCTTCGGCGGTACTCATGATAAACATCAAAGCATCAAAAATGCCCTTGCCATACGGCCGGTTGGGCTCGGGCTCGGACAGAACACTTTCTATGCGAAGGAAGCGGATGAGCGTATCGATCATCTCTTCTTTATATAAATTCATTGCGATCATGTTTGGCATATTCTATTAACCTTTCCATCTCCTCTTTGCCATTAACCTATTATACAAAAAAATCGTCCGCAAATCCAGCAAATTGATTCTGAAAGCCGTTTATTTTAAAAAACGGATGGGAAACCGATTGCCGAACGCAGGTTGATAAACTATAATATAGCCGAGATTATACCGTATACAGAATCAAAAAGCCAGAAGTTTCCGGCAAAAGTAATGTAAACAATCTAATCA
>CALMFG010000112.1 GCA_937863465.1 uncultured Clostridia bacterium | reverse complement strand
ATTGATGTCGCCCTTTTCGTAGCCCGGAACATCCATGCTGATTTCATATCCGATTTCAGTTTCCTTGATATCGGTTTCCATGCCTCTCGACGCATCCATCATTCTGACAAAGTCATCACCGAAGAAATTGTTGAACATACTGCGCGGTCTTGCCGGTATTAAATCAAACATATTTCTCGCCTCCTTAAAATATATTGTATTATCTTTTCGATGGTCATATTATAGATTGTAGGTCAAAGAAAGTCAAAGTATATTTTGTAAATAATCTGTGAACGCTTATCTATCCGCTTTACAACGGTTTTGTTTTCCTGTATGTTAGTAAGTGCTTACATGCATTAGCAAGGAGTAACCATGTTAAACGCGAAAGAAAAAATTATCAAAGCTGCGGCCGACTTGTTTGAAGAAAACGGGTTTAGCAGCGTCACCACCAAGGAAATCGCCGAAAAGGCCGGGGTTTCCGAGGTGACGCTCTTCCGAAATTTCGAGACCAAGCGCGCCCTGTTTTCCGAGATATTAAAGCTTAAGACCCATCCCTTTAAGGTACATCAATATCTGGCCGAGTCCGCCACCTATGACCTTGAGACCGATGTAAAAGCCGTAGCCAATATGATGATGGAGACTTTGGAAAAAAACCTGCCTTTGATGCGTATGGTTTTCCGAGACCATCACGCAGCCGGAGAACGCAAGCGCGTAGCGCATCACGATCAGGACGCCAAAGACAGCATCCAAAAATATTTCACCAAAATGTATGAGCTCGGTCAAATTTCAGTGCCGCCTAAAATGGCGATGCGGTTTTTGTTTTCGAACATCTCTGGCGTCATCACCAGCGCGATGTTCCATTCGGACGAAAAAATCGACCGCGCCTATTTTGACTGGATGATTGAAAAAATCATTCAGGTAATCAAGTAAAAAACAAGTTACTAATTTTATACATGAGAAAGGATTTTTTATGACAAAACTGTTTAAGTTTTTAAAGCCCTATACGCGCTGGATTATCCTGGTCCTGGCGCTGACCATGGTTCAGGCTTTCAGCCAGCTGTACTTGCCGGATCTGATGAGCGAGATTGTGGACAAGGGCGTGGTTGGCGGTGATATCAATTTCATCATCCAAACCGGCCTCATTATGCTCGCCTTTTCGGTTGTCGTTTCGGTGGCCACCATCATTGCCCGTCTGTACGGCGCAAAAACCGGCGTGGCCTTTGCGCGCGACTTAAGACGCCGCATCTTCGTCAAGGTGGAAGGTTTTTCTCTGCATGACTTTGATCAGGTCGGCACATCCTCGCTGATTACCCGCACCACCAACGACGTCACACAGGTGCAGAACGTGATGGTCATGATTCTGACCATGATGATTTTTGCCCCGATGATGCTGATCGGCGGTCTGATTATGGCGCTGAAAACCGACATCGCGCTCTCGTGGATTATTCTGGTGGCGGCCGCTGTACTCGGCGTGGTCATCGGCGTTGTGGCGGGCAGAGGTCTGCCGCTGTTTAAATCCATCCAAAAGAAAATTGACAAGGTCAATCTGGTTCTGCGCGAAAGCCTGACCGGTATCCGCGTCATTCGCGCCTTCAACAAGGAAAAGTTTGAGGAAGCGCGTTTTGAAGAAGCCAACGCCGACCTGACCGGAACCAGCATCAAGGTGTTCCGCATCATGAGCTTTATGTTTCCGGCGCTGATGCTGATTATGAACATGACCACCGTGGCTATCGTCTGGTTTGGTGCACACCGCATCGACAGCGGCGCCATCCAGGTGGGCGATATGATGGCCTTCCAGCAATATGTGATGCAGATTATGTTCTCCATCATGATGGCAACCATGATGTTTGTAATGATTCCGCGTGCTTCGGCTTCCGCCGAACGTATCCTCTCGGTACTGAACATCGAAAACGAAGTGTTGGAACCCAAAAAACCGTTGGAAGCCAAAGGTTCCTGCGGATGCGTCACCTTTAACAACGTCAGCTTTTCCTACAAGGGCGCAGAGAAGCCGGTTTTGAAAAACATCAGCTTTGAAGCAAAGCCCGGCGAAATCACCGCCATCATCGGCTCGACCGGCTCGGGCAAAACGTCCCTGGTTAACCTGATTCCGCGTTTCTACGACGTCTCCGAAGGCGAAGTTTTGGTAGACGGCGTGGACGTACGCGAGCAGGGCAAGGAAGCCTTGCGCGCCAAGGTGGGTCTGGTTCCCCAGAAGATCAGCCTGTTTTCGGGCAGTATCAAAGAGAACCTGCAGTACGGCAAATCGGACGCCACCGACGCCGAGGTGCTTTCCGCGCTGAAAACCGCGCAGGCCAGCGAGTTTATTGACACGCTGGAAGACGGCATCAACGCGCGCGTGGAACAGGGCGGCGCAAACTTCTCGGGCGGCCAAAAACAGCGTCTGTCCATCGCGCGGGCATTGGTCCGCAAGCCAGAAATCTATATCTTTGACGACAGCTTCTCGGCGCTGGATTTTAAAACCGACGCCAAGCTGCGCAGTGCGCTTCGAAAAGAGATTGATCACGCCACCGTGCTGATTGTGGCCCAAAGGGTCAGCACCGTCATGAACGCCGACCGCATACTGGTTTTAGATCAGGGTGAAATCGCGGGCATCGGCACCCACAAAGAATTGATGAAAACATGTGATGTCTATAAAGAAATTGTAGCGTCCCAGCTATCCGAGGAGGAACTAGGCGATGAGTGATAATAATCAGAAAATGAAGACTCCAGCCATGCCCCGTGGCGGCGGCCCGGGCGGCCATGCCCCGCTGGTCACCGAAAAAGCAAAGAATTTTAAAGGCACCTTGAAACGGCTGATAAAAGATATCGGCTTTCAGAAATACGCGGTCATTTTTGCCGTCATCCTCACATTGGGTTCCACGGTGTTTGCCATCGTCGGCCCGAAGATGCTGGGCAACGCAACCACCGAGATTTTTGCCGGCATGATGGGCGGAATGGGTATCAATTTTTCGAAAATTCTGTCCATACTCGCCACCGTTTCCATCCTGTATTTAATCAGCGCTGTGATGAACTATGGTCAGCAGCTGCTGATGGCCGATGTATCGCAGAAAATTGTCTATAAGATGCGTACCGATGTGAAAGCCAAGCTGGATCGTCTGCCCTTGAAGTTTTTTGACCGGCATTCGCACGGCGATATCCTAAGCCGCGTGACCAACGATATCGATACCATCAGCGGAACGTTACAGCAATCGCTGACCCAGATTATCAGTGCCGTCGCCACCATCATCGGCGTAGCCGTGATGATGTTCAGCATCTCCTGGCTGATGGCCCTAATTACGCTGCTCATTCTGCCCATTGCCGGCGTCATCACGCAGTTTGTTGTCAAGCGGTCGCAGAAATACTTTAAGAGCCAACAGAAAGAGCTGGGTCTTTTGAACGGACACGTGGAAGAGATGTTTGGCGGGCATACCGTCATCCAGGCTTATGGTAAGGAAAAAGACGCGGTGGAGACCTTTGACGAGGTCAACGAGCGGCTGTATCAAGTGGGCTGGAAGGCCCAGTTTATGGGCGGCATCATGATGCCCCTGATGAATATGGTCAACAACTTCGCCTATGTTCTGGTCTGTGTCATCGGCGGCGTCATGGCCATCAACGGCCGCATCAGCATCGGCGATGTTCAGGCGTTTATCCAGTACTCGCGTTCCTTCTCCCAGCCCATCGCACAGGTGGCGCAGATCGCCAGCGTTCTGCAGTCCACCGTAGCGGCGGCGGAGCGGGTTTATGAGGTGATGGACGAAGAAGAGGAAGCGATTACCGCCAAGGACGGCGTTTCATTGAAAGAGGTAAAGGGCGGCGTTGTGTTCGACCATATCTCATTTGGATATAATAAAGACGTAACCGTCATTAAACAATTGAAGCTGGACGTGAAACCCGGACAGGTAGTGGCCATCGTCGGCCCCACCGGCGCGGGAAAAACCACGCTGGTCAACCTTTTGATGCGATTCTACGATGTGGACAGCGGCCAGATTCTGCTGGACGGCACCAACACGCTGGATGTTCCGCGCAATGACTTACGAAAGAACTTCGGCATGGTGCTTCAGGACACATGGCTGTTTAACGGCAGCATCCGCGACAATATCGCCTATGGGCGCGAAGGCGCAACCGAGGATGACGTGGTGAAGGCCGCGCAGATGGCGCACGCCGATCGGTTTATCCGACGGCTGCCGCAGGGCTATGACACCATCCTCAACGAAGAAGCCACCAACATCAGTCAGGGCCAAAAACAGCTGCTCACCATTGCGCGCGCACTGCTGGCCGACCCGAAGATACTGATTCTGGACGAAGCGACCTCCAGCGTGGATACGCGCACCGAGGCCTATATCCAGCAGGGCATGATTGCGCTGATGGAAGGCCGGACGAACTTCGTCATCGCGCACCGTCTGTCCACCATCCGCAACGCCGACACCATTCTGGTGATGAACGACGGCGAAGTGGTGGAGCAGGGCAACCATCAACAGCTGATGGCCAAAAACGGCTTCTACGCCGACCTGTACAACGCGCAGTTTTTGGGCGAGGACTTGCAGGAGCAGGGCGCATAACCTATAATTGATATCATTAAGACTATCCACGATATTGGATAGTCTTTTTTTATTGCGGGGAAAGGGTATGAAAAAATATCGGCTTGTTAAAATCATCATCGCGTTTGTTCTGCTGGTCGGTCTTGTTCTGGCCTTCCCGTTTTCACGTTCGCTGGCCGTCATGAGCGTCTATTCGGCCGCCGAGCAGCGGGATTCGGTTCTAAAAAACGAAGGTGTCCGCATCCGCCTGCCCGGCGGATTTTCCACGCCCGAAAAGGACTGGTATCCGTTCGTCATCACCTTCAACGCCGATTACTTCGGGGCCTATGTGAACCGTCCGGTGGACCTCACCATCCTCTACAACTTCGGGGCTTTTAATCCCGCAGTCGGCTGTTCCTCTTTCTACAATCCCAAAAGCGATTATTTCGACGCGTTTTATGGCGCGTATGTGATTAAATCCCATGACGGCAATGTCTTTGGATATCTTGACAACGGTACTTTGGATGTGGCTGAAATGGCCAAAGTATTTGAATACGACATGAACGTTCTGGTGCTCCAAAGTCTGGGGTGCGCTTCGCCCGAATTCGGCTATACCCTGACGGGAACCGGAGAAACCACCATCGACGGGCGGGTTTACGATGTGGTGGATGCCAAAATCACCACGCAGTCTCCTTTGCATCATGTTGCCGATTTTCAGAACGCCTATTTCCAATACGGCAGTCCAAAACGGTTATTTATTCAAAAAGACTTTAAAAATACGTCCGTTTATGGCAGAATATATGCATCGGAACTGCCCGATCAAAACATCACCCTTTGCTTTTACATCATCGCGCCCAACCCGCAGACGATTGAAGCCTGCGAGGCAGACATGATTGACCAAGCCAAGGTGATCTTAAAATGAAACGAGGGGAAAGACAATGAAACAACCCAAGAGGATTTTCAACATTTTGTCCAATATCACATTTGTTATCGGACTGCTATTATTCGTCTATTATATCTACAGTTTTCTTTCAACCCGCATGACCCTGCCCGCGGGTGTCTGTCCTTTCGATCAGGCGCGTCCCTTTGCTTTCGCCGCCAGCGGTTTTTTGGTAGTTTCGCTTGTGCTCTCCTTCTTTGAAGTGAAAAAACAGCGCAAAAACAAAAAAACGGCCAGCAAGCAGGAAAGCAAGGACGCGGAGAAAAGCGAATAGGACAAAAAACCACATGCTTTATCGAAAAATGCCGAATTCGGAAACGCCGCTTTCCGTTTTGGGATATGGTTGCATGCGCCTTCCGACAACGGCCGCAGGCGCCATCGACAAACCCAAAGCCAAAGCCCAGCTTCGCTATGCCATCGACCATGGCTTAAACTATCTGGATACCGCATATATCTACCATATGGGCGCTTCCGAGCGCTTTTTAGGTGAGCACGTGCTGACCGACGGTTACCGCGAGAAGGTGCAGATTGCGACCAAACTGCCCTGCATGCTCATCACCAAAAAAGAGCAGATTCAAAAATACTTTGACAAACAGCTGGAACGCCTCTATACCGACCGCATCGATTTCTACCTGCTCCACGCGCTGAACGGCAGCCTCTGGGCACGCATGAAGGCGCTGGGCATCGTCGAATTCATGAACGAAATCCGGAAGAACGGCCAAATCTCCCACATGGGTTTCTCGTTCCACGGCCCGCTTGATGAATTTAAGGCCATCTGCGACGATTATCCGTGGGATTTTACGCAGGTGCAGTACAACCTTCTGGACGAACACTTTCAGGCCGGAGCCGAGGGTATTGACTACGCCGCTGGAAAAGGCATGGGTGTCGTCATCATGGAACCCTTGCGCGGCGGTATTCTGGTCGGGAAACTCCCGAAAACCGTTCAGGAGATTTGGGAAAAAGCGACGATTCAGCGTTCGCCCGCCGATTGGGCGCTTCGGTGGATTTGGAACAACCCCAACGTCACCGTGGTTTTAAGCGGCATGAACGAGGACGCGCATATTCTGGAGAACTTAAACACGGCGAGTACATCCGCGCCCGATTCCTTAACGCCGCAGGAGCTCGCCATCATCGATGAGGTGAAAGCCGAATACGGCAACCTGCTGCAGGTGGGCTGTACCGGGGGCCGTTACTGTATGCCCTGTCCAATCGGAATCAACATCCCCGCCGCCTTTCATGCGCTGAACTCACTCTCGCTTTTCGGCAACGTCATGGCGCTGTATGACTACGCTGTGGAAACCGGCTTTAATCAAAACCCCGCCTGGACCAACCAGTGCATCGGTTGCGGCGCCTGTGAAAAAGCCTGCCCGCAGCACATCGAAATCCGGAAGGAATTCGTCAAGGTTCGAAGACAGCTGGAAAACCCCATCATCAAAGGGCTGGTCGCCATCATCCGACTTTTTTGGACGGGTACCCAGCGTGTACAAAAGAAACTGCAAAAATAAAACCGGCGTTTGCCGGTTTTTTCGTATGACTTTACGTTTTTTCTTTTTTTATGGCCCTTCGGTACCCCTTCATGCCGCCCACCTCGGCCATCATGCGATTCAGCTTGGTGGTCTCGCGCTCTCGGGCCGAAAGCCCGTCATAGCTCATTTCGGCTTTCAGCTTGTTGTAGCTTTCCAGCCGCTTGGCGTCCAGCGCGCCGGAGTCTATCGCCGCCTTCACCGCGCATCCGGGTTCGGTATCGTGCTGACAATCGGAAAACCGGCATTCGGTCGCCAAAGCTTCAATGTCCGCAAAGCTGTGTCCTGTGTCTCCGCTTTCGATGCCCACTTCGCGCATGCCGGGGGTGTCGATGACCGCGCTTCCGTTTTCTAAATAGATAAGATTGCGCGTGGTGGTCGTGTGCCGCCCTTTGTCGTCGTCTTCGCGGATTTCCGCCGTTTTAATCCGTGCTTCGCCCAGCAGGGCGTTGATCAGCGTGGATTTCCCTACGCCCGAAGACCCGAGAAAAGCCACGGTCTTGCCCGGTTTTAAGTACGGCGCCAGCGCATCCATTCCTTCGCCCTGTTTGGCCGACGTCACCACCACATCCACGCCCAACGCGGCGTTCTCGGCTTCGGCTACCCGCTGCCCCGCGTCATCGGCGATATCCGACTTGGTCAGCACCACCACCGGCACCGCGCCGCTGTCCCAGGCGATGGTCAGATACCGCTCCAGCCGACGGACATTAAAATCCTGATTCAAGGACATGGTGATAAAGCAGGTGTCAATATTAGCCGCCACGGCCTGTGCTTCGTGCGCTGTGCCCGCCGCCGTCCGCAGAAATAGACTGGCTCGGGGCAAAACGGACAGGATAACCCCTTCGTCGGCGCCGCCGTCCGCGAGCAACACAAAATCGCCCACCGCCGGATAATCGATATTCTCGCTGGCTTCATAGCTGAATTTGCCGCTGACTTTGGCCAGCTTCTCGCCGTCTTTGGTCAGCACACGGTAAATGTCCCGCGACTGGGTGAGCACACGGGCCAGATTTTTTTCGTTTCCTTCCGCAAATGCGCGGTATTTTTCCGGAAAAATTAAATTTTCGAAAGCTTTTTTCTCCTCAAAATGTTTTCAGTGTTCTGCGGGTCATATTGTAACATATTTTACAGCCCTTTGCTGGTAAAACTTCGGTCCGTATGATAAAATTGTCGCAGATAAACGAAAAAATGATGGGAGATAATTATGGATAACGATATCGTGGTAGCCGACCAGAATGTTGAAATAGCGCCGTACAGCAAGCTGTCGGCCGAAGAAAAACAAAAGGTGAACGAAATTGCCGCGGGAATTAACGTCAGCGATTCGGACGCGGTGGTGCAGTACGGCGTCAGCGTACAGTCCGACATCTCTGAGTTCTCGGACAGCGTATTAAAGCGTGTCGCCAGCAGTGAAAGCGGCTATGTGGGTGAAGTGTTAAGTGATCTGATGGTCAAGGTCAAGGCTGTGGATGTGGACGACATCGCGGGCAAAAAGGGTTTTCTGTCCCAGGCCTTTGCCAATATGAAAAACCGCTTCAACCGCTTTATGGCGCGTTACCAGAAGCTGGGCACACAGATTGATGCCATCATCAGCAGTCTGGAGGACGCTAAAGCCGGACTCATTGACGATATCGCGCTTTTGGACACCCTGCATGGCAAGAATCTTCTGTTCATGAAGGACCTCGAATACTACATCACGGCGGGAGAGATGAAGGTGGCCGATTTACGCGACAAAACTCTGCCCGAACTGCAGGCCAAAGCCAAGGCCAGCGGCGACCAGATGGACGCGCAAAACTTTAACGATATGAAACAGCTGGTGGATCGCTTTGAGAAGAAAATCCACGACTTGCGGCTTTCGCGCATGATTACCGTGCAGACCGCGCCGCAGCTTCGCCTGATTCAGCACAACGATCAGGTGCTGGTGGAAAAAATCCAGTCTTCGATTTTGAACACCATTCCGCTGTGGAAAAACCAGATCGTCATCGCCATCTCGCTGTATCGCCAGCAGGCCGCGCTGACCCTGCAGAAGGAAGTGACCGATACCACCAACGAGCTCTTGATTAAAAACGCCGAGCTCTTGAAAGAGAACACCATCGGCACCGCCGCCGAAGCCGAACGCGGCATCGTAGATCTGGAAACCCTGCAGAAGGTCAATCAAGACCTTATCGATACCATCGACGAAACCTTACGGATTCAGGCCGAAGGCCGGGCTAAACGCGCCGCCGCTCAGATTGAGTTGGAGAAGCTGGAAGATATCCTGAAAGACAAACTGAATATGGACCCGGTTGAATAACATTCGGGCAAAATAAAAAGAGCTGTTTTTACAGCTCTTTATTTTTTTGCTTCTTTACCGTACTTTTTCAATGACCACGTTGCGGTAGGGGTCCTCCCCCTGGCTGTAGGTCCGAATTTTCGGGTTGTCCTGCAGGGTTGCGTGAATCACTCTTCTTTCATACGGATTCATGGGTTCCAGTTTAACTCTGCGGTTGGTTTCGATGACTTTCTTGGCCAGCTTGTTGGCCAGCTTGACCAGTGCGGTTTCCCGCTTTAGCCGATAGTTCTCGGTATCCAGCAGCGTTCTCTTATATTCCTCGCTGCCTTTGTTGACCACCAGACTGGTCAGATACTGGAGCGCATCCAGCGTTTCACCGCGGTGCCCAATCAGCACGCCCAAGTTGTTTCCAATGATATCGATAGAAATCATCTCATCGGTTTCTTCGATATTCAGATTGGCACTGATGCCCATCTTGGCAAACACTTCGGTTAAAAAATTCTCCGCGCTGTTGGTCACACCTTTTTTCCGGGTCAGCATGACCTTTGCTTTTCCAAAACCCAGTAAAGAGCCGCCGCCGTCCTCAAGAATCTCGATTTCGACTTCATCCAAGGAAAGACCCAGTTCATCCAAACCCTTTGATATTGCTTCGTCAACGGTCTTGCCTTTTGCAATTATTTCATCCATATGTCACATAAGCTCCCTTCCTGCCATATTAAAACTTTTCGTATCGTTATCGATTGATGACAGCCTGACTGGCCCGAGCCTGCTTATTATCCAGTATTTTGTTGACAATGTACATCTGTACCAAAGCATACAGGTTGGAAACCACCCAGTAAAGCGCAAACGCCGCGTTTGAACTCCAGCAGATCCAGATTGAGAAAATCGGCATAAACCACATCATCATCGCGCCGCCCTGCTGTTCGGCCATGGCCGGATTGCTTTTGTTGGTCATCCACTGCTGAACAAACAGCCCCGCGCCCGAAAGCAGCGGCAGGATGAACCAGCCGTTATAATGTCCCGTCATATTGTTGGCCGCAATGATATTGCTGACCAGCGTATCATAGGCCGGCAGAATGTTGAGTCCGGTGCTTGTAAAGTCTAGAAGGCCTTGGGCCTGCATGATGGCCAGTGCCTGCGGATTGATGATGTCCGCGTTCTGTACCAGAAAACGGAAAAGATACTTTCCGGTCGGCAGAATCGGCGCATAGCCGATATCCGGCTGCCACAGGTTGTTGACCCAAAGAAAACTGGGGATTTGCACATTCTGTACGCCGTTCGACAGTGCCTGCATGATCATGGTCAGCGTTTGTTCGCTGGCCAGCATTTTTAATGATCCGAAAAACGCGAAGAATATTGGAAACGTGATGAGCAAAGGCAGACATCCGGCCATCGGCTTGATGTTGTGCTTTCTGTAAAGCTCCTGCTGTTTTTTCTGCATCATCTGCGGGTCGTTCGCGTAGCGTTTTTTCAGCTCGTTCATCTCGGGCTGAACTTTGGCCATGTCACGTGAACTTTTCTTCTGTTTAATATCCGCCGGCAGCATGGCCAAACGAATAACGATTGTTAAGAGGATAATCGCGATTGCATAATGGCCGAAGACGCTGTTTAACCAGTTAAAGACCAGTAAAAAAAATCTTGAAATAAAGTTGTATTGAAGAATATTCAATTCTCTTTCCTCCTCGCGTGATTACCGCTTTTCCTTCTTTGGGGGTACGGGATCATATCCGCCTTTGCCGAAAGGATTGCACCGCAGGACACGGTAAAACCCCAGAAAAAAGCCTTTAAACGCCCCGTGCGTCAATATCGCCTCTTTGGCGTACTCCGAGCATGTCGGCGTAAACCGGCAGGCCGGCCGCAAATACGGGGAAATGGCTTTTTTATAAAAATCAATCAGAAAAATCAGAACTTTCTTCATCGCTGCCGTTTTAACTTTCCTCTTTAAAGAGTTTGGCTTTCTGCAGGATTCGTTCGATGTTTTTCTTTACCCCTGTAAAGTCCTTTTCCTCAATCCCCGGACGCGCCACGATGATAATCAGCGCATTGGGCTTGATATCGTCCAGGTACTGGCGGAACGCTTCTTTCATCCGTCGTTTGACGCGATTGCGCACCACCGCTTTGCCGATTTTTTTAGAAACCGAGAAACCCACATTCAGCCCCGGCGTTTTTTTCATCACATAACAGATAGAAAGACTGTCGTGCACGATGTTTTTCCCGCGCCGGTAAACATACCGAAAAGATTTATTTTTCTTTAAAGAATAGCTTCTGTTCAACGCATCCTGGTTCCCAAACATCGGTTTTAAATTTTGAAAATTCCAAAATATAAACAATAAGGCCTGCTTAGTAAACAAGCGGCCTCTAAAACGACGATGTAGCTTTTAGTTTTATGCCGATAGGACTTTTCTGCCCCTTGCACGTCTTCTGTGTAAAACGTTTCTTCCTGCTTTAGTTTTCATTCTTTGTCTGAACCCGTGAACTTTAGACCGTTGTCTGTTCTTGGGTTGTAGTGTCATTTTCATGCCGTAAAAACCCCTCGCTTGATATTAAAAAACGGTCACTGCCCGTTTTTTTTGGTCGCCAAAAAGACTTCTATATTATAGATTAATCCCATACCCCTGTCAATAAATAAAACAAAGGTTTACATTCCACAGCGCCTGCGCAGAGCGGCCGATTTTCAAAAATCCGCTGTCTGATTTTTTGGGGGACTATATGTTGTGGTTTGCCTTCCGCGGCCAAAAAAACATTCGGGATTCACATTCTTTTTTTCCTTTTTGCTGTTTTTTTTTCGGCAATTGTGATAAGATTGTCGAAAGTAAAGATGGGTGAGTTTACATAATTTTTTATCACAATCTGTGGATAAAATTGTGGATATACCGCCGTTTTTATATTTTTTTTCTGAAAAACCGCGTTTTTTGGGTAAAAAGCTTGCATATCTGTGGATAAACCATAGTTTTTGTAGGCCGAGCAGAAGTTGTCCACAACATATGGGAGGTAATGAAAATGGCAGGCTTTTCACAGCTATGGGAGAATACCATGCTGGTCATCAAAAACAATGTGCAGAGCATCAGCTTCGATACATGGATTCGGGAACTGAAGCCTTTAAAGCAGGAGAACGATGTCTTCTACTTTGAAGTCGCCAGTGATCTGCATAAGAAGATGATCGTCGATCGGTATATGTCCACCATCAAAGACTGCCTGATTCAGACCGTTCAGCAGTCCAATTTCCCGGCTGATCCCGAAACGCTGGAGATTGAGCTTTTGACGACCAAAGAAAAGTCGCTTTTAAACACCAACCCGCTAAAAGCCGATACCACTCCGGCCAAACCCATCAAATTAAACCCTTCCTATTCATTTGAAAACTTTGTTGTGGGCAGTTCCAACAAGTTTGCGCACGCGGCCAGCGTGGCCGTCGCCGAACGTCCGGGCCTCACCTACAACCCGCTTTTCATCTACGGCGGCGTGGGTCTCGGCAAGACCCATCTGATGCAGGCCATCGCCAACTACGTCAAGCAGCAGTACGAGCAGGCTAACATCATGTATGTGACCAGCGAATCGTTCATGAATGAGCTGATCTCCTCCATCCAGACCAACCGCAACGTGGAGTTTCGCGACAAATACCGCAACGTGGATGTACTGCTCATCGACGATATCCAATTTATCGCCGGACGCGAAAGCACCCAGGAAGAGTTTTTCCACACCTTTAACGCGCTCTATGAAACCAATAAACAGATCATCATCTCCTCGGATAAACCGCCGCAGGAGATTCCTTCACTGGAAGATCGGCTGTCTTCCCGTTTCCAATGGGGCCTTCTGGCCGATATCCAGCCGCCGGACTACGAAACCCGGATGGCGATTTTAAAGAACAAATACGACAACCTGAAAGCCAAAGAAAACTTTGATTTTAACATCCCTGAGGAGATTTTAAGCTTTATCGCCGAAAAATCCCTCACCAATATCCGCCAGCTGGAAGGCGCTCTGCAAAAGGTCTTCGCTTTTTCGCGAATCAACAACGCGCCGGTGGATCTCGCTATGAGCGAAAAAATTCTGAAAGACTTCTTTAAGTCGGACGTCAAGATGATCTATCCGAAGGATGTCATCGATATCGTCTGTGATTTTTACAATATCACCGAGGAAGACATCAAGGGCCGAAACCGCGCGAGAGAGGTATCCTATCCTCGGCAGATTGCCATGTACATCATGCGCGAAGTGACCGATTACTCTCTGCCCAAAATTGGTTCGCTGTTCGGCGGCCGCGACCACACCACCGTCATGCACGCCTGCGATAAGGTCAACACGGACATGCAGGAGAACACCGAATTTAAAATTACGGTCAACGATTTAATCAATAAAGTCAAAAACAACTGATCTTTGTCGTGTCTAAAAAAATTTTTCTGTGTACGGCCTGCCGATATCCTGTGGGTAACCATAGGTTTTCGCTGGGATAACCTGTTGAAGAGTCGGTAAAAAGGTAAATTGAATGCTTTGCAAAGGCTGGGTTATTCACAGCTTCTTCAGAGGATATCAACAAAAATTTGGGATTTATTCATGGAACCGTGCACAGGGGACAACGTGAAAAAACCGCGCCATTCCGCCGGATTTTGACGTTATCCACATTGTCCACACCCCCTACTACTGCGACTACTACTTAAAATATATTTAAAGATATCAAATAAAGGAGACTTGCGATGTCGATTCATTTTAAATGCGATAGAGACACTTTGCTGAAGGGTCTTTCAACCGTGGAAAAAGCGGTTGAACTGCGCAATATCAAGCCGATACTGGAAGGCGTATACATTCAGGCAAAACGGGACGGCATTGTGTTAAAGGCGACCAACTTAAGTTTGAGTATTGAAACCATGGTGGAAGGCGATGTCGTCTCCGAAGGGGAAATTGTGGTGTCTGCCCGGGTTTTCTATGAAATTCTTTCGAAATACACCGCCGGTATGATTGACTTTGATATGGAAGAAGAAAATCGGCTGAAAATATCGAATAATCATTCCAAGACACAGCTTTCGGTGATGGATGCCGCGGAGTTTCCAGGGTTTCCGCTGGTGCCCGAAAAAGGCGCCATCGTGCTGCCACAGAACGTGTTTAAACAGATGCTGGCCACCACGATTTTTTCAGCGGCCATTTCGGACGCACGGCCCATTTTAAAGGGTGTGCTGATGGAAGTGGAAAGCAATTCGCTGCATATTGTGGCACTGGACGGATACCGGCTGGCTTTTCGCAAAATGGCGCTGGCTAACGGTGTTCCCGACATAAAAGCGATTATTCCGTCATCGGCGTTTCGGGAAGTCATCAAAATCCTCGAGGATTCGGACGACGATCTTGCGATCTATTTGGCGGACAATATCGCCTGTATTAAAACCAATCGTACGCAGATTTTTATGCGGCTTTTGGAAGGCGAATTTATCAAATATAAAAACATTCTGCCCAGCGAATATAAATCTAAAATCAAATTGAACCGAAATGAGATTTCAGACAGCGTGGAACGGGCGTCCATTCTGGCGCGAAACGAAAAGGATAAGCTCGTCAAGTTCAGCATTGTGGACGACTTTTTGACCATCACCTCGGCGTCCGAACTGGGAGAAGCCTTTGAGCAGGTGGACATCTTTTTGGAAGGCAAGCATATCGATATCGCGTTTAACGCCAAATATCTGTCCGATGTCTTTAAAGTCATCGACGATGATAATATCATTCTGGAGTTTAACACCAACGTCAGTCCCTGTGTGATTCGGTCGGGCGAAAATGATGATTTTCTGTATCTGGTTCTGCCGGTACAGATGCGGTAACCCAAACATTAATCCAGCGGTTTACGGTGAAACGTGAATCGCTTTTTTATTTTGTATGATATAATATCAGAAAAAAGACGGAGCCGATGCGGTGTTTATCAAAACCCTTTTGCTGAAAGATTTTAGAAACTATCAACAGATCAGCCTTTCGCCGCAAAACGGCCTGAATATTCTGTATGGCAAAAATGCGCAGGGTAAAACCAATCTGGTGGAAGCCGTCTACTACTTAAGCACCGGAAAATCCTTTCGAACCAACCGCGATGTCCAGCTGATTCGTTTTGACGCCGAATCGGCACGCATCAGCGCGGCCTATCAGACCCTGTCGGGAGGCAACACCATTGAAGCCGTCTTGAAGAAGGACGGAACCAAGAGCTTTAACATCAACGCGATGCCGATTAAAAAGCTGGGGCATCTGTTTGGACATTTTTCCTGTGTCGCCTTTACGCCCGAGGACATCAAGGCTGTGAAGGAAACGCCGGCTTTACGCCGGCGGCTCATCGATCTGGAAATCGCCAAAATCCGGCCGGCGTATTTTTTTGACCTGAAATCCTATTATCAGGTGCTGTCCGAAAAAAACGCGCTGCTGAAAAAGAGAATCGGCGAGGATGAAAAGCGTCTGATCAGCGTTTACAACGAGCAAATGGCCGTGCACGCCAAAACCATCATCCGCTTGCGAACGGCCTTTTTGGAGGAACTGAAAGAAGCATTCAACCAGACCTACCGCCTGATTTCGGGCGAAGACAAAACGGCGGGCATCATCTACCGCGCGTCGGTGGAACCCGAGAACATCGAGAACGCCTTTTTAAGTAAGGCGGGCAGTCTGATGAGCCGCGAGATTGAGTACCGCCAGAGTCTGTTCGGCCCGCACAAGGAGGATTTTGTCTTTATGCTGGACGAGCATGATTTAAAGCTCTATGGGTCGCAGGGACAGCAGCGCACCGTGATGCTGGCGTATAAGCTGGCGGTTTTAAACATGGTCAAAGAGCGAACGGGCGAATCGCCGGTGCTGATTTTAGACGACGTTTTCAGCGAACTGGATTTTTCGCGGCAGAACCGGCTGACCGAACTTTTGGCGGCGTCGCAGGTGTTTATCACCACAGCGGTGCCCATCAATATTAAACAGACATATCACGCTTTTGTGGTGGAAAACGGACAGATAAAAAGCGGCTGAAACAAACGCATAATCATATACGCGAAAATAAAGCCTTTTTAAAACAAAAATATTTTTAGAGCCTTTTCCCATTAATACGCATAAAAAAACGCTTAAAACGATAAAATTTCACGTGATTTTAAAATATTCGGGTAAAAAGGCTTTTTTATTTGGATAAAAAAGGGTATAATAAATATATTAATGTAGAAAAGTGAATGAACAGGAAGCGCAGGTGTTTTTTTATGTTGCTCCATATTGGCAATGACGTCATGATTCCCTTATCCGATATTGTGCTTATATTGGATGTGAATACCTGCGTCAAAAACAAGGCCAATCAGGCGTTTATTGAAAAAGCCATGGCCGAAGCCGGTCAGCGCGGCGAAACCGACCCCGGGTGTAAGTCTCTGGTGGTGCTGAAAAGCGGCGGCAGGACGGTTCTGCATTGTTCTCCCATTTCTTCAACCACCTTAAAAAAGCGGGCCGAAAACTATCTAAGTGACTATACTTTGGCTTAAAGTGATTTAAGCTTTTTATTTATAGCAATAAATAAAAGAAAAGAGTGAAAGTTTTATGAGCAACAAAACGTATGATGAATCCCAAATTCAGGTGCTGGAGGGTTTGGAGCCGGTACGTAAACGGCCGGGCATGTACATCGGCTCGACCGATTCGCGCGGACTTCACCATCTGGTGTATGAGGTGGTGGACAACTCCATCGACGAAGCGATGGCCGGTGTCTGCGACCGCATCACGGTGACCATCCTCAAAGGCAACGGCATCCGTGTGACCGACAACGGACGCGGCATCCCGACCGGCATGCACCCGACCGCGGGTATCTCGACGCTGGAAGTGGTGCACACCAAACTGCACGCCGGTGGAAAGTTCGGCGGAGACGGCTATAAGGTTTCGGGGGGCTTGCATGGTGTGGGCGTTTCGGTGGTCAACGCGCTTTCGGAAAAACTCATCGTCAATGTTCAGCGGGAAGGCAAGGTATTTCGTCAGGAATACCGAAAAGGCATTCCGGTATCGGGCATCGAGGTGGTGGGCGAGAGCACGGACAACGGAACCATCACCGAATTCTATGCCGACCCCGAGATTTTTGACGCGACCGTCTACAGCTTTGATACGCTGAAAGCGCGTCTGCGCGAGCTGGCTTTTTTGAACAAAGGCATTACGATTGAACTTTCGGACGAACGCGAAGAAAAAAGCAAAAAGCTGACGTTTAAATACGAAGGCGGCATTGTGGAGTTTGTGAATTACTTAAACAAAAACAAGATGCCGATTTTTGAGGACGTCATCTACTTTGAAGGCGAAAAGGAAACCTCCACGGTGGAAATCGCCATGCAGTACAACGAAGGCTACAACGAAACGCTGTTTTCCTTTGCCAATAACATCTCCACCATCGAGGGCGGTTCGCATCTTCTGGGGTTTAAATCCGGCCTGACGCGCGTTATCAACGATTACGCCAGACGGTTCGGTTTTTTAAAGGAAAAGGACGAAAATCTGTCGGGCGACGATATCCGCGAAGGATTGACAGCCATCGTCAGCGTCAAGCTGGTCGACCCGCAGTTTGAAGGCCAGACCAAGACCAAGCTCGGCAACGCCGACATCCGGCCTATGGTGGATTCGGCGGTCAGCAAGGGACTTTCGGCCTATCTGGAGGAAAACCCGGGCATCGCACGCGCGGTGATCGGCAAATGTCTGACCGCGCAGCGAGCCAGAGAAGCCGCCAAGAAGGCGCGTGAGATGACCCGCAGAAAATCGGTGTTTGAATCCTCTGCGCTGCCCGGCAAGCTGTCCGACTGCTCGGAGAAGGACGCCGACAAGTGTGAGATTTTTCTGGTGGAGGGCGATTCGGCCGGCGGCAGTGCCAAACAGGGCCGCGATCGGCGTTTTCAGGCTATTTTGCCGCTGAAGGGCAAAATCCTGAACGTGGAAAAAACCCGCAAGGACAAAGCGCTCGCCAATGACGAAATCAAGGCGATGGCCACCGCGTTTGGCGGAGGCATCGGCGAAGATTTTGACACCAGCAAGCTAAGATATAACCGTATCATCTGTATGACCGATGCGGACGTGGACGGTTCGCATATCCGCATTCTGATTTTGACTTTCTTCTACCGCTATATGCCCGAGCTCATCGAGAACGGACACGTCTACATCGCCCAGCCGCCGCTCTACAAGGCCAGCAAGGGCAAAAAGGAAGTGTACCTTTACAGCGACGAGGAGCTGGAAGACTTTATGAACGAGAACGGCAAGGACGGCGTGACGCTGCAGCGCTACAAAGGCCTTGGCGAGATGAACGCCGAGCAGCTTTGGGACACCACGATGGACCCCGAAAAACGGACGCTATTAAAGGTTTCGCTGGAAAACGCGATTGAAGCGGACGAGATATTCACGATTCTGATGGGCGACAGCGTGGAACCGCGGCGCGAGTTTATTGAGCAGAATGCCAAACTCGTGGCGAATTTGGACATATAGGAGCTTTTGAGGTATAGATGATGGAACAGAATGATAAAAAAAGAGTAGTCAATGTGGATATTGAACAGGAGATGAAAAAATCGTTTATCTCCTACGCCATGGCGGTCATCATCAATCGGGCGCTTCCCGACGTGCGTGACGGCTTAAAGCCTGTGCACCGGCGAATTCTCTATTCGATGAGCGAACTGGGTCTTTCCCCGGACAAACCGTTCCGTAAGTGCGCGCGTATCGTCGGCGATGTTTTGGGTAAATACCATCCGCACGGCGACAGCGCGGTGTACGACGCCATGGTGCGTTTGGCGCAGGATTTTTCCATCCGCCATATGCTGGTTCAGGGGCACGGCAACTTTGGATCGGTGGACGGCGACCGGGCCGCGGCCATGCGGTATACCGAAGCCAGACTTTCAAAAATCAGCATGGAGCTTTTGCGGGATATCGATAAAGACACGGTGGATTTCTACCCCAACTTTGACGAAACCCTGATGCAGCCGACGGTTCTGCCTTCGCGCTACCCCAACCTGCTGGTCAACGGTTCGGGCGGCATCGCGGTGGGCATGGCCACCAACATCCCGCCGCACAACTTAAACGAAGTCATCGACGGTACCGTGGCCATGTTGGACGACCCGGACATCGGCGTGGACGAACTGATGGAACACATCAAGGGCCCGGATTTCCCGACCGGCGGTCTCGCCATGGGTATCAGCGGCATCCGTCAGGCCTATATGGAGGGACGCGGCAAGGTTTCGGTGCGCGCCAAGGCCGAGATTGAAACCTATAAAGAGAACAAACAGCGCATCATCGTTAAGGAACTGCCCTACCAGGTGAACAAAGCGGCGCTTATCGAGAAAATCGCCAGTCTGGTCAGCGAAAAGAAGGTGGAGGGCATCTCCGATCTTCGGGATGAATCCGACAAGCAGGGCATGCGCATTGTGATTGAACTAAAGCGCGACGTGAACGCCAACATCGTCTTAAACCGACTGTATAAGCATACGCAGATGCAGGATACCTTCGGCATCATCATGCTGGCGCTGGTGGACGGCGAACCCAAAGTGCTGTCGCTTCGACAGATGCTGCATCATTATATCGACCACCAAAAAGAGGTCATCGTCCGCAGAACCACCTATGAGCTGGAAAAAGCCAAAGCGCGGGCGCACATTCTGGAAGGCCTCATCATCGCGCTGGACAACATCGACGATGTGGTGGATCTCATCAAAAAAGCCAAGGACGTGCCCACCGCCAAAACTCAGTTGATGGAGCGCTTTGGCTTAAGCGAGTTGCAGGCGCAGGCAATTTTGGATATGCGCCTTTCCCGCCTGACTGGTTTGGAACGCGACAAGATTGAACAGGAATATAAAGACCTTAAAAAGCGCATCGAATACCTGCAAAGCATTCTGGACACCCCGCAGATGGTGGTGGATATCATCAAGGAAGAGCTTTTGGAGATTAAAGAGAAATACGGCGACGAACGGCGTACCGAGATTGCGTTTGCCGAGGACGAGATTGATCTGGACGAGCTGATTCAGGAAGAGGATATGGCCGTCACCCTGACCCACTTCGGCTACATCAAACGCGTCAGCGCGGACACCTACCGCTCGCAGAAACGCGGCGGACGCGGCGTCACCGGCCTTTCCACGCGCGAAAACGACTTTGCCGAGAATGTGTTTGTCACCAGCACGCACAACGTCCTGCTGTTCTTCAGCTCCAAGGGCAATGTGTACAGCAAAAAGTGCTATGAGATTCCGGTCAGCAGCCGAACCGCCAAGGGTATGGCCATTGTCAATATGCTGAGTCTGGACGCGGACGAGAAGATTACGGCCGTGTTCCCGGTCAGCGAGTATGACGAGGACGCCAATCTCGTCATGGTGACCAAGGAAGGGTATATCAAAAAGACGTCGATGAGCGAATACGCCAAAATTCGCATGAGCGGCCTAAGAGCTATCGGCCTTCGCGACGACGATGAGCTGATTCGCGTGTTCCAGACCTCGGGCAAGGACGACGTTATCGTGGGCTCCAAAAACGGCATGTCCATCCGCTTTAACGAGGACGACGTGCGGCCCATGGGCAGAACGGCGATGGGCGTAAAAGCCATCACCTTGCGCGAAGGAGACGAGCTGGTCGACGCGGCCATCGTCACACCCGGATGCGACATCTTTGTCATCACCGAAAACGGCTTTGGCAAGCGCACCAAGGAAGACGAATACCGCACACAGGTGCGCGGCGGCATCGGCGTTAAGACCATCAACATCACCGAAAAAACCGGCCTGATGTGCGGGCTTAAGATGGTCTGCGGCGACGAGGACATCATGGTCATCAACGACGCGGGCATCATCATCCGCATGAACACCGCCGAGATTTCGGTCTTCGGCCGGGGCACTCAGGGCGTGCGCGTGATGCGCGTGGACGACGACACCAAGGTGGTGTGCGTGGCCAAGGTGCCGCTGGGAGAAGAAGCGGACGACGGCACGGAAGGTTAATTAAAAACAGCACAAGACGAAGAGCGGAAACCCCGCTCTTTTTTTGGCCTTTTAAAAAGATACAAATTAGGCTGTAACTTTGCTATAATAGACAGCGAAAACAAAAAGGAGAAAAACAATGTTCAAAGACATGTGGCCGCAGTTTGTCAAAAGCATGACGGCGCGCCTTGAAAATATCGCCTCACACATCGATGTCATCATCATCAAGCTGTTTACGATTGTTCTAATCATCGTCGTCGGCAGAATCCTGATCTGGCTGATTTTGAAAATTTCCAAAAAAGCGCTGTTTAACAAGCGTGTGGAACAAGCCGAAAAAATATCCCACAAGAAGCTGGAATCGATTTTTTCTCTGACTCAGTCGGTGGTTAAATTCCTGGTTTGGTTTTTTGTCATTGTGGCTGTGCTGGACCAGATCGGTATTTCGGCCAACAGTCTGTTGGCCACGGCGGGCATCGGCGGCGTGGCGCTGGCCTTCGGCGCGCAGGATCTGGTGAAGGATGTGGTCAGCGGCGGTTTTCTGTTTATCGAATCGCAGTATGAGATTGGCGACCTTGTGAAAGTGGCTGATGTGATGGGTACGGTGCAGGGCATCAATATGCGCAACACCGAGATTAAGGCCTATACCGGAGAAGTGATAATTATCCCGAACGGCGCCATCGGCACGGTCATCAACTATTCCAAGGGCAACAATCTGGCGATTATGGACGTGGGCATCGCTTATGAAGAGGATATTCAAAATGCGGCGGAAAGCATACTAAACACCGCAAAAGAATACAAAGCGGCGCACGACTATGTGGTGGGTGAACCGCAGTACGCCGGTGTCATCAGTCTGGGCGATTCGGACGTGACTTTGCGCGTGGTGATGGAAGTGAAACCCACCATGCAGTTCCAGACCCAGCGGGATATGCTGCAGGCGATTAAAGAGAACTTCGATAAAGAGAAAATTGAGATTCCGTACCCCAGACGCGTGCTGATCAATAAGTAAATGGATAAACCGATGGATGTCAACGAAAATGATTTTGTCATGATGAAAAAGCCCCACCCCTGCGGCGCCAACGAATGGAAGGTGCTGCGAACCGGCATGGATGTGAAGCTGAAATGCGTGGGATGCGGGCGGATTGTGATGCTGAAATTTGCTGATTTTAAAAAAGGTTTTAAAAGGAGAATAAACAGTTGAGTCATTCCAGTGAGAAATTTAAGCCGGTGCGTCTAAGCCCGCCCAAGAAAAAGGAAAAGACGCCCAAGGAGGAATTTGTGTCGTGGATTATTTCGCTGGTCGCGGCCGTGGCTGTGGCGCTGGCGCTTCGCTTTTTTGTTTTCGACTTTGTGGTAGTGGAGCAGTCTTCCATGGAGGACACGCTGTTCACCGGCGAGTGGCTGTTTTTGGAAAAGGTGACATATGATTTTAACGACCCGAATGAGGGCGATATCATTGTCTGCTATTTTGACGAAGGCAAAAATAATATTTTCTATGATTTCATAAAACACCGCAAAAACTACGTCAAGCGCGTCATCGGCGTTTCAGGCGACACGGTGGAGATTCGGGAGGGCGTCACCTACGTCAACGGAGAAGCTGTGGACGAGCCATACTTACGCGAGCCCGAGATTGGCACATTGGAACCGACGGTGGTGCCCGAGGACAGTGTGTTTGTGATGGGCGACAATCGAAACAATTCGTTCGATTCCCGCGTGATTGGGAGCATTCCGTATGACCGCATCCGCGGCCGCGTGCTGTTTCGCGCCTGGCCGTTCACCAAGTTTGGCAAAATCGGATAACGATAATAAAAAAACAAACCTTGCGAATCACCGCAAGGTTTTTTAATTTACATCTTTTCGGGCGTTTCCACACCGATTAAGTAAAGTCCGGTGGTGATGACGTTTTTCACGGCTTTGGCCAGAGCCAGCCTTGCGGCCGAAGCGGCTTTGTTTTCGTCGATAATCTTATGTTCAAAGTAGAATTTGTTAAACGCCTTGGCCACGTCGATGATGTTTCGCGTAATGAGGTAGGGCTCGTTCTTGGCCAGCGCGGTTTCGATGGCCGAGGGGAAGCGGTCCAGCGCCTTGGCGGTTTTAAACGCTTCGTCGTTATCCAGCGCCGAGAAGTCGGGGGTTTCATTAAGCAGGTCTGCGCCGCGAACCAGAAGCGAGTTGCACCGCACGGCGGTGTACTGCATATACGGGCCGGTTTCGCCCTCAAAGTTTAGCACTCTGTCCCATGTGAAGGTGACGTCCTTGATACGCCCTTGCGAGAGTACGCTGAACACGACGGCGCCGATGCCCACCTGTTTGGCGATAGCGGTTTTGTTCTCAAGACCGGGGTTCTTAATTTCGATAATCTCGGCTGTTTTTTCGCAGGCTTTGTTCAGCACGTCCTCCAGGAAAACCACACGACCTTTGCGCGTGGAGATGGTTCCATCTTCCAAAGCGACCATGCCGAAGTTGACATGCTCCAAATCCTTTTCCCAATCGTAACCCATGAGACCCACCACCTTAAACCATTGGCTGAAGTGCAGGTTCTGCTGATAGGCGACCACGTACAGGGCTTTATAGAAGTTGAACGTCTTTTTGCGGTAGAAGGCGGCGGCCAGGTCACGCGTGGCGTACAGCGTGGTGCCGTCGTTTTTGATGATGATGCACGGGGGCATGCTGTAGCTTTCCAAATCCACCACGCGCGCGCCCTGCGATTCGGTCAAAAGGCCTTTGGCGTCCAGCTCATCCACGATGGGCTGCATCTTGTCGTTGTAGAAGCGTTCGCCCGTGTAGTAATCAAACGAAACGCCCAGCATCTCATAGACTTTATTGACGCGCTTTAACGTGATTTCAGTAAACCAGTCCAGCAGGGAAACGGCATATTCGTCTCCGGCTTCAATGCGTTTAAACCATTCCCGCGCGGCGTCGTTCAGGCTGTCGTCCTTATCGGCTTCGTCGTGGAACTTCACGTACAGCGCCAAAAGGGCGTCGATGTTCCGCGCTTCCACGTCTTCCTTGTTGCCCCAGGCCTCGTAGGCGTAGCAGAGCTTGCCGAACTGGGTACCCCAGTCGCCCAAGTGGTTGATACCGATGGCGGTGTAGCCGCGGTAGTTGTAGATGCGGTACAGCGCGTTGCCGATTGCGGTTGACATAATGTGGCCGATGTGAAAGGGTTTGGCGATGTTGATGGAAGAATAGTCGATGCAGATATTCTTGCCCTGTCCCTCGTCGCTGCCGCCGTAGCCTTCTTCGCCGCTGGCTTTCAGCACATCCGCGATGAACGCGACCGGGTCGATGAAGAAATTGATGTATGCGCCGACCACGCTGAAGGATTTAAACCCTTCGGGCAGAGCCATGCCGTTTGCAATCTCATCCGCAATCACCGGCGGCGCTTTTTTGAGGGTTTTGGCCAGCTTAAAACAGGGCAGTGCAAAGTCGCCCATGGTTTCGTCGGCGGGCACTTCGATCATGCCGGCGACTTCGGCGGCGGTAAGACCGGTTTGTTTTTCGATGGCTTTCGCTAAATTTTCGATATAGTTCAATGTGTGCTTCCTTTTCTTTATCCAAAGTTTCAACCAATCATATCACAATTGAGGAAGGCAAGGCAACCGACAACTATATATGGTAGTTGCGAATTGATGCTTTTTTCAGTATATTAGATATGCCAAAAAATAAAATAGGAAAGTTATGCGCTAAAAATAAAAGAAATGCAAAACAGCGATACCATATGCGCCGTCTCCTCGCCGCCCGGTGTGGGCGCCGTGGGCATCATCCGCATCAGCGGCAAGGCGGCCATCGATATATTAAATACCGTCTTTCATTCGAACCAGCCGTTTTCGCAGGCCGTCATGCGGCATGGATTTATCATGGACGGCGGCACCAAACTGGACGAAGTGATGGCGGTGGGTTTTGAAGGCGAAAAAACTTACACCGGCGAACCCATGGCCGAAATCTTTCCGCACGGCGGGAGGATGCCAATGATGCAGGTGCTGTCGGCCGTGGAGAAAGCGGGAGCGCGTCCGGCCGAGCCCGGCGAGTTTACCAAACGGGCGTTTATGAACGGCAAGATGGACCTAAGCGAAGCCGAGGCTGTGATGGATTATATCGGCGCGGTCAGCTCGCTTTCGGCCAAATCCGCGTTTGACCAGTTGGAGGGTGCCTTAAGCCAGAAGATTCGCGGCATGCAGAACCGCCTGACTGATATGCTGGCCATGATTGAGGCGGGCATCGAGTACCCCGAAGAGGATTTGGAACACGACATAAAAGGCAAAGCGATGCCGGTTCTGGCCGAACTGATGGCAGAAGGCAGGGCATTGGCCGATTCGTTTGAGTCGGGGCGGTTTTTGAAGGAAGGGTTTAATGTCTGCATCATCGGTAAACCCAACGTGGGCAAGTCTTCGCTCTTAAACGCGCTGACCGGAAAAGAACGCGCTATCGTCACCGAAGTGGAAGGCACCACGCGGGACATCATCGAGGGGCTGTATGATATCCAAGGACTGCCCGTGAGGTACTTCGACACGGCGGGCATCCGCGAAAGCCATGACGCGGTGGAGGCCATCGGCGTGGATCGTTCGCTGTCGGCCATCGAGAAAGCTGACTTGGTGCTGTTCACGGTGGACGGCTCTGTGCCTGCGGATGAGCGGGACAATAAAGTATATGAAAAAATTAAAGATAAGAAAACCGTATTGGTTTTGAATAAATCCGACCGGGGTACGAAGGAAAACTTCCCCGACATAAAGACCCGCGTTTTGACCAGCGCGGTGACCGGCGAAGGCATGGAAGCCTTAGAGCAGGCCATCTACGACACGGCGGTGACGCATCAGGAAAAAGCCGAGAGCATCGTCATCACCAACGCGCGGCACGCGCACTGCCTGAATGATTATGTAAACTCACTGGAAGCGGCGGTTGCCGAGTTTGAATCGGGAGCGGATTTGGAATGCGTCAGCATCGACATCCGCGACGCATGGAATCACATCGGCGAGATTACCGGCGAAACGGTGGGCGAGGCGATTATCGACCGCATCTTTGAAAACTTTTGCTTGGGAAAATAGAAAGAAGACGACATGGATTATAACGCAGGGACATATGACGTGGTGGTGGTGGGCGCCGGCCACGCGGGATGCGAAGCCGCTCTGGCGGCCGCGCGTCTTAACCAAAAGACGCTGCTGCTCACGCTGAATCTGGACGGCGTGGCGCTGATGGCTTGCAACCCCGCCATCGGCGGAACCAGCAAGGGCCATCTGGTGCGTGAGATTGACGCGCTGGGCGGCGAGATGGGCATCAACACGGACGCCACGTTTATTCAGATTAAGATGCTGAACACGGGCAAGGGTCCGGCAGTGCACAGCCTACGGGCGCAGGCCGACAAGAAGGAATATCAGCGCGTGATGAAAAGCACGCTGGAGAACACCGACAACCTGACGCTGTCGCAGGCCGAGGTCACCGAAATTGTCGAAAAGAACGGGAGGGTGGCGGCCGTGAAGACCACGACCGGCGCGGTTTACCAGACGCAGACGGCCATCCTCGCGACTGGCGTCTATTTAAAGAGCAAGATCATCATCGGCGAGTGGATGTATTCGGGCGGGCCGAGCGGCCTGTTTCCGGCTTCCTATTTGAGCCGTGGACTGACAGACTTGGGATTTTCTTTGCGGCGGTTCAAGACGGGCACACCCGCACGTGTGGACAAGCGGAGCATCGACTTTAGCAAGACCACACCGCAGTACGGAGACGAGGAGATTATTCCGTTTTCGTTTATGTCGGGCGAAATCAGGCGGGAGCAGGTGCCCTGCTATCTGACCTATACCAATGAAAAAACGCGGGACATCATCCGCGCCAACATGGGCCGTTCGCCGCTGTATTCGGGAAAGATTGAGGGCACGGGTCCGCGGTACTGCCCCAGCATCGAGGACAAGATTGTGAAGTTTCCGGACAAGGAACGGCATCAGTTGTTCTTGGAGCCCGAGAGCCTGCAGACCAACGAGATCTATGTGCAGGGGATGTCGTCGAGTCTGCCCGAGGAAGTGCAGGTGGCCATGTACCGCACGGTACCGGGTTTGGAGAACGTGCAGTTTATGCGTCCGGCGTATGCCATTGAATATGACTGCATCGATTCGACGGTTTTAAAACGTTCGCTGGAGAGCAAGGAAATCGGCGGCCTGTTTTTTGCGGGCCAGATCAACGGCACCAGCGGATATGAGGAAGCGGGGGCGCAAGGCGTCGTGGCCGGACTCAACGCGGTGCAGTACATCCGCGGGGAAGAGCCGCTCGTTTTAGGGCGCGCCGACGGATACGCCGGGGTGCTGATTGACGACCTCGTCACCAAGGGCACCAACGAGCCCTACCGTATGATGACCTCGCGGGCCGAGTACCGGTTGCTGCTGCGGCAGGACAACGCCGACGCGCGGCTGACCGAAAAGGGCAGAAAGCTGGGACTGGTTTCGGACGCCCGATATGACCGATTTATGAAAAAGCAGGAAGGTATCGAAAGAATCGTTGCCGAGATGGAGACGCGTTTGGTGAAAGCCGACAGGGTCAATGGCTATCTGACCGAGCAGGGTTCCGAGCCGCTCACCGCGAACGTGAAATACGCCGACATCTTAAAGCGGCCGAATGTATATCTGGATGATTTAATTGCGTTTGACGAGGAATTTTTACGGTTAGATAAAGAAGTGATGAAGTGTGCCGAGACCAACGTGAAATACGCGGGGTATATCAAAAAGCAGGAGAATCAGGTGAACCAGCAAAAGGCGATGGAGGAAAAGCGCCTGCCCGCCGATGTGGATTACAGCCGGATTAAAGGCATACGTATTGAAGCCGCGCAGAAGCTGAACGCCATCCGGCCCGAAAGTCTGGGTCAGGCCAGCCGCATCTCGGGCGTGAGCCCGGCGGATATTTCGGTGCTGGTCATCTATTTTAAACAGCGGGAACAAAGCCGATGAGCATGACCGAGATTTTACGAAAAGCGATGGAAGCGCAAGGCATCGCGCTTTCGTCCGAACAGGAGAACCAGTTTGAGATTTTCTTTGAGGCCTTAAAGGAAACCGGCGCGCACACCAACCTGACCGCGATTCTGGACGAAGCCGGGGTGGCCGAAAAGCATTTTGCCGACAGCCTGCTGCCGATTTCGATGAATCTCATTCGGGGTGACGAAAAAGTCATTGACGTGGGGTCGGGCGCGGGATTTCCGGGATTGCCGCTGAAAATCGTCTGCCCGGGTCTGGACATGACGCTTTTAGAAGCGACGGGGAAAAAAGCGGCGTTTATCGAGGCCGCCGCCAAGCGGTTAGATGTGAATATTCATTTAATAAATGGCCGTGCGGAAGAAATTGCCCGTTCCGAAAATGCCAGAATGTGTTATGATATATGTGTGAGCCGGGCCGTGGCCCGATTGAACGTTCTGCTGGAACTCTGTGCAGGATTCGTCCGCGTGGGTGGGCGAGTGATGGCCTACAAGGGCGAAAAAGCCGCAGAGGAAGTGAAAGAAGCGGCTTCGGCGGCCAAAGCGCTGGGCTTGAAGTATATCGGGACCTATCCCGATACACTGGGTATGACGCAGATTGTCGTCTATGAACGGATTGAAAAACTTAGAGAGGTTTATCCGAGGAAGTTTTCAAATATAAAAAAGAAAGTATTGTGAGGTAAGATTATGCCAATAGCAGTTGAATTGGAGTTTGATCATAACACTTCAAACGAAATCCGCAGTATTTGGAAAGATATGAGCGACTACGGCGTCAGTCAGTTTCTGCACCATTCACCCGGCGTACCGCATGTGACGCTGGCGATGTATAATGGAATTGAAGATTTGCCTGCATTTATCCGCCACGTCAATTCGTTTTCCTATACGATATCCAAGCCGTCCATCAACTTAAACAGCGTCGGACTCTTTAATGTGGAGCGCAACATTATCTATCTGGCGGTGACGGTGACGAGTGATTTGATCTTCATGCATAAGAATTTCTACAGCCATATGGAGGAATATTCTCCGAACGCATGGCGGTTCTATATGCCCGGCGTATGGGTGCCGCATGTCACGGTGGCCATCAACGTGGAAGAGGACAAACTGATTCGCGGCGTTGAGATTGCGGCTAAGAAGTTTAAGCCCATGATGGCGACGGCCGAAGCCTTGCACGTCATCGACGTTCAGGAAGCCAAAACGATTGAACGAATCGCCATACTTTAAAAAGCACGACAAGATAATTTTTGAGACTTTAGGAGAGTAGATTTGGGAAAGATTATTTCTATCGCCAACCAAAAGGGCGGCGTAGGCAAGACCACCACTTCGGTGAATCTGGCCGCTGCGTTGGCACATTTGGGCAAACGTGTCTGCATTGTAGACATTGACCCGCAGGGCAACTCCACATCGGGACTGGGTATCGATAAGTCCGAGATCAAGTATTCGGTGTACGACATCATCATCAACGGCGTTCCGGCCAAGGACGCGGTGATACCCACCATGATGGAGACGCTGTTTGTCATACCGGCCAACATCGATCTGGTCGGCGCGCAGGTGGAACTGGTGGGCAAGATGGCCAGGGAATCCTACTTAAAAGAGGCTTTACGGCCGATTAAAAACGATTACGACTTTATTTTTTTGGATTGCCCGCCGTCGCTGGGTGTTTTGACGGTCAACGCGCTCAACGCATCGGATAATGTATTGGTGCCCATCCAGTGTGAATTCTACGCGCTGGAAGGCTTAAGCCAGCTCATCAGCACGATTAAGCTGGTGAAGAAAACCTTGAATCCCGAGCTTGAGATTGAAGGCGTGGTGCTGACCATGTATGACGGCCGAACCAACCTAAGCAGTCAGGTGGTTTCGGAAGTGAAGGCCTATTTTAAAAACAAAGTATATGAGACGATTATTCCGCGAAACGTACGCTTAAGCGAAGCGCCCAGCTTTGGGCTGCCTATCCTAAAGTATGACCCGAAATCGCTGGGCTCGGAAACATATATGGCGCTGGCCGAAGAAGTCGTCGCGGCGAATAAATAAAAGGGGGAAGAGAGCATGGCGAAACCAACCGGACTTGGAAAAGGACTTGGGGCGCTTTTGAGCGAAGACCCCTTAAACATTAGGGCGCTGGATGAAGACGCGATTGCGCTTCAGAGCGTTAAAGGACAGGTGCTGGAGCTGGATATCGGGCTCATCGACACCTATCAGGATCAGCCGCGAAAGAATTTTGACGAAGAAAAGCTAAACGAGCTGGCTAAATCCATCGAGAACCACGGCATTGTCCAGCCGATTATCGTTCGCAAGAGCGAAGACCGATACATGATTATTGCAGGCGAAAGACGGTACCGCGCGGCGCGGATTGCGCGGCTGAAGACCATCCCGAGCATCGTCAAGGAAATTGACAGCCGCGAACAGATGGAGATATCGCTGATTGAGAACCTTCAGCGGGAGAACCTAAACCCATTGGAAGAAGCGGCGGCGATTCGCCTTCTCATGACCGAATACGATTTGAATCAGGAAGCGGTGGCCGAGCGCATCGGGAAATCCCGTCCGGCGGTGGCCAACATTCTGCGCTTGCTCCAGCTGCCCGAACCCATCAGAGTAATGATCTTTGAGGGCAAGATATCCAGCGGGCACGCCAAGTGTCTGGGCGGCCTTGAGAACGACGAGGATAAAATCCTCATCGCCACCAAAGCGGCCGAGGAGGGCATGAGCGTTCGGGAGACCGAAAAGTATGTCCAGAAATACAGCAAGGGCAAAACCGATTCCGGCGTGAAAAAAAGCGATAAAAAAGTGATGGCGGCTGAGATTATCGAAGCTGAGCACAAGCTGACCAACGCGCTGGAGACCAAGGTGAAAATCATCGGAGATATGCAGAAAGGAAAGATTACCATCGAGTATTTTTCCGAAGAGCAGCTGCAGGCGTTGTATGATTACCTTTTGAAAAACTAACACGAAAGAGCCGAAAGGCTCTTTTTTAGTGTATGGTGTTATAAAAGCGCCTCGGGCAAGCCATTGGCTGAAACGCCGGAGAAATGGGTTCAAAGAGAGAAGCGAAGCATACAAAAAAAGCCCGATTTTGCGGGCTTTTTCGACTTTTTTGATATTAAACACAATATATTGTGTCCGATTGTTTCACGTGGAACAATTTATATTACTCCGCGGATAAAATTGAGCAAAAAGTTGGAGGTGTAGAAATAGCGGGCAAAAGCGGAACCGTAAACGATGTCATAAACCTGCTGGAGAGGTTGAACGACTAAAAGAAGCGGGGTTAAGATGAACACCGCATAGGTCAGGAACAATCCGGACAGAAAACCGAAGATGCCGCCGACAGTGGAATCGAACACACGTAAGACCGGAAACTTAAAGGTGTAATTTGCGGCGTTGATAGCGAAGGCGAGAATGGCGCGCGCGATGAAAAAGATGACAAAAAACGAGATGATATTGACGCAGACGTTGGCGATGGTGAGGTTGTAGTACTCGCCCAGCGTGGTGACGTTCTGATCGGCAAAGACGCTTTTGGTGATGTTGGAAACCATCAGCGAAGAGAAGGGGGCCGGCAGATTGGATTCGGCAACCAGTGACTTAATCTTATCCGCCGAAAGATTTTGGACGAGCAGTTTGGTATCTTCAAAATTGGTAATAAGCTCGCTGCCCTCGGTGTAGGTGTAGACAAAATTATAGACGGTCGCGTTCTTTAAGAAGCTGGCTGAGAGCAGGGGCGAGAACAGCGCGGCCGTGCCCCAGGAAAGAAAGAACGCGCCAAGCGAGCAGGCCGAATGGATGAACCCGCGATAGACGCCGGTCAAAACAGCATACAGGATAATCATGACGACAAACCAGTCTAATATGCTCAAAATGTTATTCCTCCGTTTGTGTTAGGGCTATTATAGCATGTTTTTATGGCAAGGTTAAAAACGAATACTTGCCGTTGCTGGTGACCAGTACGCGGTTTTCCGAAGCCGAGGCGATATATGAAATACTGTTTTTCAATTTGTACTGGCGTAAGTACTCACCCTGGTTGGAATAGACGTAGACCGTATCTCCGCCGAACACATACAGGCTGTCGTTTTGCACCAGAAGCCCGCTGACGCTTTTGGGCAGATTGACCTTAAAGTAGTCGGTGGCGGTCAAGACGCGCGCGTTGGTATAATACAAGTCCGTATTCTGCGCGCGCGGTACGGCCACGAACAAATCTTCTGCGCCATCAAAAGCGGCCGATTTAATCTGCCAGTCATAAATCATGTTGGTAGAAAGCTGTTGGCCGAAGAGGTCGTACTTTAAGAGATTGGTGGTGGAGACGATATACATGCTGTCGCCCGAAAAATACACTTTCTCAATCAACTCGGAGTACAGGGTGGTCAGGCCGGTCATGGAAACGCCGGGGTTATAGGTGATGACTCTGGAAACCGGAATGACGCCGGTGGGGTCGTTGGTCAACACCCAAAGGCTGTCCGATTCGGTAAAACCAAAGTCGATGATGATCTGCGGGTAGAAGCTGATGGAATCGAACAGACTGCCGGTGGGGTTATAAAAATAGATCATATTCTCGGACGTGCCGTCCTCTTCAACAATCTCAGAAAAAGCCGCGATGACGTTGTTGCCGCATTCCAGACGGTTGACCGTGCCGATGACATCGGTGGAATACAGATACTCGCCTTCGGTGGTCAGCGCCTGAAAGGTTTTGTTGTTATAAATGACCACCAGCTTTTCGCTGGCCTCCAAAATGAGGTTTTCCGAATACACGATTTTTGACCACAGTAGTTCGCCTTCGTACGTGTAGCAGGAAAGCGCATCGCCGTCCAGCGTGATGTAGAAGTCGTCCAAAAGCCGATACTGGGTTTCTTCGGTGATGTTGGCGGAGGATAAATCGCGCTCCAGCGTATTGCTGGAAGACACAAAATAGGTGATGCCGATGATGAGAACAGCCAGTGAAAACAGAATGATGATGGAAATGATAAACCGCCTTAAGTTGGCGATGCGCACAACCGATTTTCTTTGCATGGATATTGTACCCTTTACCCTTTGTAGAATTCCCTAAAATTATATCTTTTTACGGAATGACTGTAAACCTTTTTGGGCTGGCGGCCCGGGATGTGCACAGAAAATTTACAGACAAAGATAGCAATTCATTTTATCCTTTGCTATAATCATACCAACAAATGAGAAAAAGAAACCATGGGGAATAGCATGCAGATTACCAAGATGCATGGGCTGGGCAACGATTTTGTCATGTACAGCCCCAAAAAAGAAAAAGAACGGGACTATCCGGCTCTGGCAAAGGAAATCTGCGCCAGACATACTTCGGTGGGCGCGGACGGACTCATCATCGTCCTGCCGTCCGAAACGTGTGACGCGCGGATGCGCATCATCAACGCCGACGGCAGTGAGGCCGAAATGTGCGGCAACGGCATCCGCTGTTTTGCCAAGTACGTTTACGAAAAAGGCATTGTCAAGAAGACCGAGATGACCATAGAAACGCTGGCCGGTGTGATTCGCCCCAAACTGGTTTTGGAGCAGGGCGTGGTGTCCGCCGTGGTGGTGGATATGGGTAAGCCTGTTTTTGACCCCAAGGAGATTCCGACAAAAATTGCCGAGGGTGACGTTCTGAACGCGACCGTCACCGCGGGCGATAAGACATTTGACGTCGCCTGTCTCAACTCGGGTGTCCCGCATACCTTGGTGTTTGTGGATAAAATCGTTCTGGATGACGTCTTCAAGTACGGCCCCATGATTGAAAAGCACGACCTGTTCCCGAAAAAAACCAACGTCAACTTCGTCGAGGTGGTGGACAGAAACACGATTATCGTCAGCACATGGGAACGCGGCGCAGGCAAAACCATGGCCTGCGGCACGGGATGCTGTGCGGCGGCGGTGGCGTGTGCGCGTCGGGGATTGACCGAACGAAGTGTCACAGTCAAGCTGGAAGCGGGCGACCTTAAGATTGAATATCTCGAAGATGAAACCATGATGATGACCGGACCGGCCGAAACCGTGTTCGAGGGCATCTACTTTAAGAAAGGCTGAACGTAAGAAAACCTTTTATAGAGAGAAGAGACGCGCAGTGAAATCGGTAAAAATAAATCTGGAAAAACCCATCATCCATCTGGCAGAGATGTTTGAGGAAAATGGCGTTAAGCTTTTCATGGTGGGGGGACATGTGCGTAACGCACTGCTTGCCCTGCCCTCGGCCGATCTGGATATCGCATCAAAAGCCACGCCGGAACAAGTGATGGCTTTTTTTAAAAGCATGGATTTTGTTCGGGTGGTTCCCAAGGCGCTGGATTTTGGCACAGTACAGATCGACCTTTTTGAAGACGGCGAAAAAATCAGCTTTGAGCACACCACCTTTCGTCAGGATTTTTACCATGAAGGCGGCGCCCACCGCCCCAGCGCGGTTCAGTTTACCGAGGACATCACAGCCGATGCCTTAAGGCGGGATTTCACCATCAACGCGCTATACTATGATATTTTAGGAAATACACTGGTCGACCCTTTAGGCGGACAGACTGATTTAATGGATATGCGCATCCGCGCAGTCAAGCAGGACGCCCGAGAGACCTTGAGCGACGATGGACTGCGCATCATGCGTATGGCGCGTTTTGCGGCTGAACTGAACTTCAAAGTGGACCCCGCGCTGTTCAAGGCTGCCAAACAATATGCGGTCTATTTAAAGGACATCACAGGCGAGCGCAAGCAGACCGAGCTGAAAAAGATTCTGCTTGCAGATATCAAATACCAGGGCTTTAAAGGCGCATTTAACGCATCAAAACCCAAAAGAGGTATGATGATATTAAAAGAATGCGGCGCGCTGAATTACCTCGTTCCTGCGCTCTGTCTGGGCGCGGGCGTACGGCAGGATCCGGTCTATCACGCGCACGATGTGCTGATGCACGGCATTGAGACCATGGCGGCCGCGCCGCCCGATTATACACTTCGGCTGGCTGGACTTCTACACGACATCGCCAAGCCGGTGATGCTGAGTGAGACCGGCCGGATGGTGGGGCACGACGCTGAAGGGGAAAAGATGGCCCGGCAGGTGCTGAATGATTTAAAGATGCCCAAAGCCGTGACATCCGAAACGGCTGAGCTGATTCGCCACCATATGTTTGACCTGACCGGCGAAGCCAAGGTGAACACCATCAAGAAAAAAGCCGGGGCATTGGGCTTCGAGCGATTTAAAAAACTCATCGCCCTGCGCCGCGCCGATCTGGCCGGTTCGGGCAGACCGACGGACGACGGTTCGGCCGATCGGTGGCAGAAGGTGCTGGACGAGATGATTGAAAGCGGAACACCCGAAACGATTGCCGACATGGATATTGACGGCAAAACGCTGATGGAAGCGCTGAATATCCGTGAGGGGGAAACCGTGGGAAAGGTGCTGAAAAAACTGCACGCGCGGGTGCTCCTAAGCCCCGGACAGAACAAAAAGGACCAGCTGATGACATTGGCGAGACAGATATTAAAGGAGCAGTAGATGCAGGACTATCATATCCACAGTGACTATTCGACCGACAGCGAGCAGAAGCTTCTCGGCATATGCGAAAAAGCCGTGGAACAAAATTTAAGCGAAATCGCCGTCACCGACCATATTGATATCGACTATCCGTATGATTTGCATTTTGCGTTTGACTTCGATGCGCGCAGTGCCGAGATGGACGCGGTGCAAAAAAACTTCCCGTCGCTTGCGATTAAAAAAGGTGTGGAGATTGGCATCACGGCCGAAACGAAGAAAGATTATGTAAACATCATTAATGCACACCCCTTCGACTTTGTCATCGCATCGGTTCATGTGCTGGACGGCATCGACCCATACTACCCCGAGTTCTTTGTGGGAAAAACGAAAGAACAGGCCTACACCGCATACCTGCAGGCGATTGATGACGGGATGCGGGATTTTGACGATTATGACGTCATCGGCCACATCGGCTACGCATCGCGGTTCTATCCGGGCGAAAACCGACAGATACACTATGCGGACTACGCCGACATATTGGACAGCATCCTGAAGCGCGCCGTACAGAGCGGCAAGGGGATTGAGGTGAACACCAAAGGCATCGAGACCACGGGCGATACCCTGCCGAACGAATCCATCCTTAAGCGGTATCGGGAGCTGGGCGGCGAAATTCTCACGCTGGGCTCGGACGCGCACAGCGCCGACCGCGTGGGTGACGCGGTGTGGGAGACCGCCGAAAAGCTGAAGGAGATGGGCTTTCGGTACTACACATCGTTCACCCGTCGCAAAGCCACCCAGGTGAAACTATAGATATAACATTATGTAAACCACGCTGTGGTTTACTTTTTTTCTCAAAAACAGTATACTAACAAGCGACGAAGAAAAGGAGCGGCAGACCACAGGATGCGCAAGGTCAGAGCGGAAGAAATCGAAAACACCGTTTATCAGCTGTTTTTAAAGACGGCTAAAATGCCTGCGCCCGATGTGGCCGAAACCTTAAAAAAAGCGGCCGAAACCGAGACCGGCGAAGCGCCGAAAAAGGTGCTGGAACAGCTCCTTGCGAATCTGACGCTTTGCGCGGCATCCAGTCTGCCGTCCTGTCAGGACACGGGCATGGCTGTGGTGTTCATCGATATCGGGCAGGAAGTGATGATTGAGGGCGATTTAAGTGCCGCTGTCAACCGCGGAGTGAAGCGCGCGTATGCCGACGGCTATTATCGAAAAAGCGTCCTCGACCCCATCACGCGGAAAAACACAGGCGACAACACGCCCGCCGTCATCCACTATGAGATTGTCTCAGGCGACCGCATCAGAATTTCAGTGATGGCCAAGGGCTTTGGCAGTGAAAACATGGGAGTTCTTCGCATGATGAAACCCTCGGACGGCATAGCCGGCATCAAAGCGCTGGTCGCCGAAGCCGTAAACACGGCCGGCGGTTCGCCCTGCCCGCCCGTCATTCTGGGCATCGGCATCGGCGGCACCATGGAACAGGCGGCCCTTTTGGCCAAACGCCAGCTCTTTCGGGATTTAAACGACGAAAACCAGGACGAAAGCCTTGCGGCGCTGGAGCAGGAGCTCTGCGGCATCGCCAATAACCAGGGCATGGGCGCCATGGGCTTCCCCGGCGATATCTACTGCCTCGGTGTCAAAATCGGCACCTTCCCGACGCATCTGGCGGGCATGCCGGTGGCGATTAACTTCAACTGCCATGCGGCACGGCACAGCACCGCGGAGATATAAACGGCGATGAAGAGACTGACATTACCGATTGATCAAAACGAAATCAATAATCTACACGTCGGCGAAGAGGTGCTGCTTTCGGGCAGAATCTATACGGCGCGCGATGCCGCGCACGCACGGATGCAGACCGCGCTGGAAGGCGGGCAAGAACTGCCGTTTGAGATTGAAAGTGCGTGTATCTATTACGCCGGACCCACGCCCGCACCGCCGGGCGAAATCATCGGCGCCTGCGGACCCACCACATCCAGCCGGATGGACGCTTATGCGCCCGCGCTGTATGACTTGGGCCTCGGCTGTGTCATCGGCAAAGGGCCGGTGGGGGACGCCGTGAAACAGGCGATTTTACGGAACAACGCGGTGTACTTTGCCGCCACGGGCGGCGCAGGGGCGCTGATTGCCAAATCGGTGCTGTCACTGAAGGAGATTGCGTATTCGGACCTGGGGCCCGAATCGGTCAAAGCGCTGGAAGTCAAGGACATGCCGGTGATTGTGGCCGTTGTTCGGAATGAAAACATATATAATAAATAAAAAGGGTAAAGGGGCTTAAAAGGAAACTATGAAACGGATTAGAGGCGTGTCGCTGACATTGTTTTTGGCGCTGCTGCTCATTTCAACAGTGTGCATCATCAATATCAGCACCAAATCATTTACATCGGAAATAAAGACCGTGGTTTTTAACAGCAGTGGTCAAAAGATACACGGAACCTACGTGCAGGGCGATCTGGATCTGGACAAAGGCGTCATTTTAGTGCACGACCAGGGCAAAGACAAGACCAGCATGACCGCGCTGGCTTCGGCACTGAACCGCGAAGGTTACACGGTATTTTACTATGATCTGCCCGGCCACGGCGAATCGGACGGGGAATTCAGCACCAATCTTTACACCAACGGATATCTCGAAACTACGCTTTCCAAAGCGATGGATAAATTCGTATTAATCAGCGGGATGGATATGGAGGATATCTTCATCGTCGGCGAAGGGCTGGGTGCCCGGAGCGCGCTGAAATATGCCGCCGCGTACAACACCGCGCAGGATCTGTACCTGATTGAACCCTTCACCACGCGCTCGGATTCCAACCTCATCAGTGATGAGCTGATGTCGGTGGGCGAACACAGCCATGTGCTGGTGCTGTATTCAGGGTTTAACCAGGATTACTGCAATGTTTTAGCGCCCCTGCTATATTCGGGTTTGACCAATGAAATCCTCAACACCAGCCAGTCGCGCAATATCAATCTGGCCGGAACGGTGGAGTTTGACCAGCTGGATTATGCCATCCCCGGACTGGAGCAGTCCTCAAACGCGTATATCAAAAAAATTGTGTTTAAGGTGGCGGCAAACGCCAACCGCGAGATTCAGGACGACTACTTCAACACGCGTTCCATTCTGTTCTTTTTGGCCATGTTCGGCATGATGGCCATGGTCTATTTCCTGGGCAAGGCCTTTGCGCCCTCCATGCGCGTCAGCAAAAAGGAAAAATCCCCGTATGGTTTCGGGGTTAAGCGGATGTTGCTTTCGGCGGTGGTCATCGGGCTGTACTTTTTGTTTCGGTATTATTATGCCGATCGGATGGTATACAAAATTTCGCCTTTCTATGACGATGTGCTGGTCATCTTTGCGGCCTATGCGCTGACCGGCCTCACTGAGCTGAAATTCCGAAAAGTCATCCACACAGGTGATACCGCGCTCGGCGGCGGAATTGCCTTCTTCGTCGGGTTTATCCTTTCAACCGGCATCCTGTTCTGGTCGCTGGCCGGATTCACCGGCTTCGATGTGTTTAAGACTAAATGGTTCTATCTCGGCATCTCAATCATCCTGTCTTGGGCGGCTTTTTACTTCTACACACTGGAATACAGCGTGATGTACATGAAAGGAGCGTCCGAGCTCGTTCAGCGATATCTCATCCGTCTGGCTTTTCTGGTGCCGCTCATCATGCTGTTCATCATGGCGTTTATGAACGGAAGCACCCAGCTCTATCGTATGGGTCTGCAGTTCGGACTCATCGCTTTTTGCCTGTACTACGCCGAAAGCCTTCAGCGGCTGGGCAACAATATGCCGGTATCCGCCTTCTTTCCGGCGGTGCTGTATGGGTTTATGACGGTCAGCTTCAGCGTGATGATTTAAAAAAAAGAAATAAAAAAGCGCCTTTCGGGGAAGTTCCCTGATCAGCGCTTTATTTTTTTTTATGCGTTATTCGTCAATCAGTACAGCCTTGATTCTGCGGACACCCGCCGAAGAGGACTGTTCCTTTTGAATCACGAAATGTCCGAGGTCGCCCGTGTTGGACGCGTGCGGTCCGCCGCAGATTTCCTTGGAGTAGGTGCCCATGGTGTATACCTTGACGATGTTGCCGTATTTGTCATCGAATATGCCGACCGCGCCCTGTGCTTTGGCGTCGGCCACGCTCATCTCCTCAATGGTAATCGGGATTTTCTTGGCAATCGCTTCGTTGACGATATCCTCGACGCGCTTTAATTCCTCGTCGGTCAGTTTGCGTTCAAAACCAAAGTCGAAGCGCAGGCGTTCGGGGGTGATGTTGGAACCCATCTGGTTTACTTCGCTTCCCAGAACCTTGCCGAGTGCATCGTGCATCAGGTGGGTGGCCGTGTGCAGCTTGGCGGTCACTTCGCTGGTATCGGCGAGTCCGCCCTTGAAGCGCTGTTCGGCGCCAGCGGCCGAAACCTTCTGGTGCTGCTCGAATGCGGCGTTGAAGCCCGCTTCGTCCACCGAGTAGCCCTTTTCTTTGGCCAGCTCCAATGTGAATTCCAGCGGGAAACCGAAGGTGTCGTAGAGATGGAAAGCGGCCTGACCGTCGATTTTTTTGTTTTCCAAACGCTGGGTCAGCTTGTCAAATTCCTTGAGCCCCTGACGGATGGTGCGCTGGAACCGCTGTTCCTCTTTGTCCAGCTCATCCAGAATGCGGTTTTCGTTATCAATCAGCTCAGGGTAAGCGCTCTTGTACTGCTCAATAACCGCCGAAGCGATATCCTTTAAACTGCCTTCGGCAATGCCCATCTTAAGCCCGTAGCGGATGGCGCGGCGGATGAGGCGGCGCAGGACATAGCCCTGATCCACGTTGGATGGGGTGACACCGCGCGGGTCGCCCAAAATAAACGACGCACAGCGGATGTGGTCGGCGATGATGCGGAAGGACTTTAAGTCCTCGTCATCCGCGCTGGCGTAGCGTTTGCCGCTAAGTTCCTCTATCTTGCCGATGATTTTTTCAAACACATCGGTGTCGTATACGCTTCTTTTGCCCTGCAGGGTGGCGATGGTACGGTCGAGACCCATGCCGGTGTCCACATTCTGCTGGGAAAGCGGTTCAAACTGGCCTTCGGCGTTTTTGTTGTACTGCATAAAAACGTCATTCCAGATTTCCAGGTACTTGCCGCAGGAACAGGACGGATCGCAATTCTCGCCGCAGGGTTCTTTTCCGGTATCGATAAACATCTCGGTGTCCGGTCCGCAGGGGCCGGTGGTTCCCGCGGGGCCCCACCAGTTATGCTTTTTGTCCAGGAAGAAGATATGGCTCTTGTCCACGCCGTGGCTCATCCAGTATTCAGCCGATTCGTTGTCGCGCGGCGCGTTTTCGTCGCCCGCAAAGCAGGTGAAATAGAGAATATCCTTGGGCAGCGCGAGGTACTTCTCGCTGGTTAAAAATTCATAGCTGAACGCGATGGCGTCTTTTTTAAAGTAGTCGCCGAGCGACCAGTTGCCCAGCATCTCAAAGAAGGTACAGTGGCTGGCGTCGCCCACATCGTCGATATCGCCGGTACGGATACATTTTTGAACATCCACCAGCCGCTTGCCTTCGGGGTGTTTTTCTCCCAAAAGATAGGGCACCAGCGGATGCATGCCGGCGGTTGTGAAGAGTACGGTCGGGTCGTTTTCCGGAATCAGCGAGGAAGAGGGAATGACGGCGTGTCCTTTTTCCCTGAAAAATTCCAGGTACATGGTTCTGAGCTGGTCCGAGGTCAAGTGTTTCATCGGGTTAATTCTCCTAAAATATATTGAAATTGACGGTTAAACGGTCTTTTTTTATGCCCAAACAGCAGGGATGGGCGTTCGCAAAAAATTATACTTTAGGCATCATAAAAAGTCAAACGCGATTGGGCTTTTTTGGCGCGAAAGCGAAGATTTTGACTTTAAAAAATGTTTTATGATTGTTCATGACACGGCGTAAAGAAGATGTGTTATCATTGAAAAGCGAACGCGCAGGGTGTAAAATATGAGTTGCAAAATAACAACTTTTTTTGTAATATGGTGTGCGCACGCAGAATCGCGTTTAATGCTCGGGGAAAGGTGGAAAAGCGATGTTTGAGCCCAAAAAAGAAGGCAAATTCGTCAATGCGCAGAATACAGGCAAATATATCGATGTTTCCATTGTTTTAGAGGAATATAAAAACGAGCGTAAGGCCGAAGAGTTTGAACAGGTCTTTACCATGCATTACCATGACCACGGGCACGGCGAACCGGTGGTGTTTGTACACGGCGCTTTTTCCAGCGCCTATACTTTCCGAAAATCCATGTTCCACGTGGCATCCAAGGGATATCGCGCCATCACGCCCGATCTCATCGGCTGTGGTTTTTCCGAAAAGCCGGATATCTTCTATTCGGTCGAAGACCAGGGCGTATTCCTGGAAGCTTTCATCAACACGCTGGGTCTTGAAAAGGTCACATTCGTGGCTTTTGCCGAAGGCGCGGCGTATGCGTTGGATGTGGCGCTCCGCATGCCGAATCGTGTGGATAGACTGGTTTTGATCTCGCCCGGCGGCATCAACATGAGCTATCCCTTCGGGTTGAAGTTCATGGCCACGTTTGCCGGAAAAGCCTTTGCGCGCTTTTTCTTTCATCAGCGCATGATGGAACACATCTTGAAAGAAGCCTTTTTTGACAAGACGCGGGTAACGCCCCGCATGGTCAAAAATTATTTTATCCAGTACCGCGATCCGCTGGCCAAAAACGTATTGCAGAAGATGCTGGCGCACTATGACGATTCGCAGGTTATCGAGCATTTAAATATGCTGGAACATAAAACATTGATTCTCTGGGGCATGGACGACGCGTACCACTCCGAAGAGATTATTGAATTCTTTAACACGGGTATTGAAAACGCGCATCTGATGCAGATTAGAAACGCAGGCTTTCTTTTGCATGAAGAGAAGTTTGAACGCTTCAACGATGTGCTGGTCAAGTTTTTAAACTGGCAGAAGATTGACGCGATGCCCGAAGAGGAAGACACCCCTTAAGAAAGGATTTGCGATGGCGGCCCCATCCAACAAAATCATGACCTTCGCAAATTCTAATCACAACATCGAAATCCCAAACGCATTTATCGAAGAACATCTGGTCTACGCCCCCGGCGACTTTGTCAAAGTCTATCTGGTGACGTGCTATTTTGCCGCGTTTAAAAAGCCGCTGGTTTCCGAAATCGCCAATCGGCTGAACACGCGCGAGACCGAGGTGATCGCCGCGCTGGAATACTGGCAGGGCCGGGGTGTGCTCACCATCAAAAATCAGGCCGAGACCTGGGTGGAACTGAAAGAAACCTCCGCCACGGGGAAAAAACGGGGAAGCCAGCTTTATACCGACAAGGACTACAACGACGCACTCCAAAAGCTGTTCGGCACGCATATCCTAAAGACCGGCGAGTTTGAGCTGATCTACGACTGGACGGATGTCTTGGGTCTGCCTAAAGAAGTGGCCATGATGGTCATCGAATACTCGGTGTCCCGAAAAGGACGCAGTGTGAACATCAGCTATATGAACGCGGTGGCCAAAAGCTGGGCCGAAAAGGGCATCGACAGCGTAGAGGCCGCCATGGCCGAGATTGACCGCTATGAGCGCATCAGCGGCGGGGCCAATCGTGTTTTAAGCTACATCGGCGTTTCGGGTCGTCTGCCCAGCCGCCCCGAGATGTAGCTCTTTCAAAAATGGACCACCGAATGGGGTTTTTCGCAGGACGCAATATTGACGGCCATCGGCGATATTTCGGCGACGACCAACCCCAGCTTCAATTATATCGATAGTGTTCTTGCCAGCCTGAAAAGCAAGGGTGCCACCACGTCCCGCAAGGTGAGCGAAACCAAGGCCGACGAGAGCAAAGCGCGGAACGAAGCCAAGGAGCTTTTGGGCATGCTGGGCTTAAAATTAAACCCGCCCAACATCAAACGCGTTTCGGCGCTGAAGGAGCTTTGCGCCAGCGACGCGGTTTTGAAGCTGGCTTTCGGCGAAGCGGCCAAGCGGCAGACCCCCAGCTTAAATTACGTCAAAACCGTGCTGGAAAGCTGGCAGGCGCAGGGGCTGAAAACCAAAGCCGATGTGGCGGCGTACCTCACCGGAAGAAACGACTTTCAGACCGGCGCGTATGCGCTGTTTAAAAAAGCGGGCGTCAAAACGGCGCTGAATGAGGCGCATTTTAACGCGTATTTAAAGTGGACCAACGAGGATGTGTTTGCGCCTGATCTGCTGTCGGCTGTGGCCGAAGCCAGCGCCGGCGCCAACAATCCGTTTCAGTATATGACCAAGATATTAGCCAACTTAAAGGAAAAAGGAATGCTGACCAAAGACGCTTTTGGAAACACCTCGGCGGCAAAAAAGGGCTCGGACGCGGCGATTCGCCAGCGGGCCTATTCGGCCGAGGACTTCCAAAGCGTGCTGGATGAGCTGGACTTTGGAACGGAGGCGGACGAATGAGCGCGGCCCACGAAAACGTCAAAGTGCGGTACCAGCAGATTGCCTACCGAAAGGCACAGCAGGTCGAGGAGACTCGGCAGAACGCATACGCCAAAGTGCCCGAGCTGGCTGGACTGGAGACCGAACTTCTGCAGGTCAATCTGGATATTCTCCAAAGCGGCATCAATAAAAGGCTGGATAGGACGGCTCTGAAAACGCGGCGCGATGCGCTGACGAAAGAAATCGCGGCCAAGCTGACACAAAACGGCTTTGCGGCCGATGCGCTGATCCCCAAAGCGGTCTGCGCAATCTGCGGCGACACCGGCGTTGCGCCGAATGGCGGGCGATGTGCCTGCTACGATCGATATCTCCTAGAGGCGCGCATCAAGGACAGCGGGCTGCCCGAGTACAGCGGGTCGTTTGAAACCTTCGACGCCGGTGTTTTCAGCGACGAAAAAGGCAAAGAAAAGGTCAGCCAGCGGCAGTATATGCAGACATTAAAAGAGCGCTGCGAGAAATATGCCGCGGCGGCGTTTGAAGACGGCGAAAAAAACCTGATTCTGATGGGGAGTGCGGGAACGGGCAAAAGCTTTTTGGCGCAGGCCGTGGTTACCCGCGCTCTGCAAAACGGGCAGATTGCGATGTACACCACCGCCGGACGGCTGTTTAAAGACTTCTACAACCACCGATTGGGCGAAAACGTGGATTTGGAGCGGTATGAGGACGTGCCGCTTTTGGCGATTGACGACCTCGGCACCGAAATTATGACCAAAAACGTCACCGTCGAGTATTTCTATAACCTCATCAGCGCGCGGGAAACGATGGGCAAGGCGACGGTCATCGCGACCAACCTGACACCCGAGGATTTTGTTTCGCGCTATGGCGACCGCATCTACTCCCGACTGTTCTCAAAAATCTCGGCCAAATATCTGATTCCGGCCGGGTACCCGGATATTCGTAAAAACTAGAGCCTGCAAGGCTCTTTTTTGTTGCCTATTGTCGAAAATCGGCCTGACTGGTATGATGTTTTTAATATTTGAAAATTCGGAGGCGGCAGGAAGTATGGAGAAAAAAAACAATCGTTGGGTAATTATCGCATGGCTGGTCATCATGCTGGCGGGCGCGGCACTGCTCTTTTCCGGCATCACCAAAGAGAGTCTGTGGTACGACGAATCCTATACCGCGGCCATCGTGAACCATCCGTTTGGCGAAATCATCACCATTTCGGGTGCGGACAGCCATCCGCCGCTGTATTACCTGATGCTCCGCGTTTTCTGTCTGGTTTTCGGGCGTTCGGTTCTGGCGCTTCGGTCTTTTTCCACGCTGGGCATTCTGGCGCTGGCCGCGCTGGGTATCGGCCCGGTGCGCCGTGCGCTGGGCAATCGATACGGCCTGATCTTTACGTTCCTGACGCTGATTATGCCGATCAGCTACTCGATGGCACATGAAACCCGCATGTACACCTGGGCCGCGTTTTTTGTCACGGCCGCGCTGCTGTTCGGCTACCTGGCGGTTCGTGAAAACCGCGTGAAGGATTGGACACGGTTCGGCGTTTTTGCGTTCTGCGCCATGTATACGCACTATTATGCGCTGATGGCCGTCGCCATGCTGTGTGTTCTGCTGTTCATCATGATGTTGATTGGGAAGAAAAAGCTGGCCCCGTTGCTGATCACGGGGGGAATTCTGGTGCTGAGCTATCTTCCCTGGCTCATCAATCTGGCGGCGCAGTACAGCCGCGTCACCAAAAGCTATTGGATTACCGAAACAACCGGGTATGTCATCAATCTGACCCTCATTTACCCGTTCAGCAACAAATTCTCGGTTGCCTGGTCCATTATTCCGGTGGAAGCGGCGTTTATCACAGCGGCTTCGCTGATTGTTTTCGGAATCATCATCCAGAGCATCAAAAAAGATAAGAACGTGACGCTGTCCATTCTGGCCATCGGCGTGTATGTGCTGACGCTGGGCGCGGCGGTGGCCGCATCCCATATCATCCGTCCGGTTTTGGTGGAACGCTATATGATGCCTGTGCTTGGTGCGTTTATACTGGGCCTGACTTTTGGTATCGGCTGTTTGGGCAAAAAAATTCTGCCCATCATCGGCTGTGCGGTCATTCTGGCGTTTGCGGTTCCCCAAACCTATTTCACCATGATTCACCGCTTTAACGGCCCCATGACCGAGGCGGTGGAATTCATCGAACCGCAGATTCAGCCCGGCGATGTGTTTTTGCACACCGATGAACAGACGCTGGGAACGTTTACCTACTACTTCCCGGAGTATCAGCACTATTACTACCAAAAGGAAGGCACGGGGGGATACAGCAACTATGATGCGTTCCTGCCCACCGGCGTGATGGTCGAATCGCCGGACGAGATAGAAACCACCGGCCGCGTTTGGCTGATTCAGCGAAATAACGGCACGGACACGCAATCCGCCGGAGAATGGATGCGCTCAAAATATTTTATCTTGAACGGCACCCCTAAAACCTTACGCGTGGATATGTCCTGGTACAGCATCGTCATCTACCCGGGCACGTTTAGTGAAAAATAGAATGTGGGACAATATAAAAGCGCCGGGTCTTCTTTTGAAAACTCGGCGCTGTTTTGTATTCTAAAGAGTTTTGGCGACGTCGGTTTTTTCCCAGGGCAGATTCAGCTCGGTGCGTCCGAAATGCCCGTAGGCCGCTACCTGCCTGTAGAGGGGACGTAACAGATCCAGCCGCTCGATAATCGCGTCGGGGCGAAGGTCGAACTTCTCCAAAACCAGTTTAGCCATCGCTTCTTCGTCCAGCTTACCGGTGCCGAAAGTTTCCACAAAGACCGAAACCGGTTTGGCCACGCCGATGGCGTAGGAGATTTCAATCTCGCACTTCTCCGCCAGACCGGCGGCCACCAGATTCTTGGCGGCGTACCGGGCCATATAGGCCGCGCTGCGGTCCACCTTGGTGGGGTCTTTGCCGGAAAAAGCGCCGCCGCCGTGCCGTCCGTACCCGCCGTAAGTGTCCACGATAATCTTGCGTCCAGTCAGGCCGCTGTCGCCCTTGGGCCCGCCGATGACGAACCGGCCGGTGGGGTTGATGTGGTAGACGGTTCTATCGTCTAAAAGGTGGGCGGGGATGGCTTTCTTCACCACCTCGCGGATGATGTCCTCCTGGATTGTTTCATGTGAAACATCTTCGCCGTGCTGGGTGGAAACCACCACGGTATCCACACGGACAGGCGTATTCCCGTCATATTCCACGGTCACCTGAGATTTACCATCGGGACGAACATAGTCCAAAACACCGGTTTTGCGAACTTCGGCCAGCCGTTTGGTCAGGCTGTGCGCCAGACTGATGGGCAGGGGCATCAGGCTTTCGGTTTCGGTGCAGGCGAACCCAAACATCATGCCCTGGTCGCCCGCGCCTTTACCCAGGTGTCCGCCCGCTTTATCCTCGGAAGAATGATCCACGCCCAGCGCAATATCGCCCGACTGTTCGTCGATGCTGGTGATGACGCCGCAGGTGTCGGCGTCAAAGCCGAACTTGGCGCGTGTAAATCCGATGTCGCGGATGGTATCCCGCGCGATTTTCTGAATATCCACGTAGCAGTCGGTGGAAATTTCGCCCATCACCAAAACAAGGCCGGTATTGACCGCGGTTTCGCACGCGACGCGTGCATTTTTGTCGCATTTTAAAATCTCGTCCAGAACGGCGTCTGAAATCTGGTCACAGATTTTGTCCGGATGCCCTTCGGTGACGGATTCTGAAGTAAAAAGTCGTTTCATGTTGTTTTCTCCTTTAAGCGTTAAAAAAACAAAAACCCTGCTTAAAGACAAGGTTGGATGTAAATCAGATTGAAATCGATTTAGCCCTCATCTTCCAAAGCGAAAGCCGCTTTGCGGGAGTTGGCACCGTGGCGAAAAGGTGGTTCGCCGGTTGCCGCAGTCATCATCGGGCCCGTTCCCTAGACTGCTCTTGATAAGGATGGTACAAGGCAAAGTATAATCAAACATGAGCAAAAAAGCAAGTTATTTATCATGGGCAGAAATTTTGCGCTTTGGCCCCTGACTTGCCAAAGCGCGGGGTGAGATGTTAGAATCTATGGCATAGTGATTTTTCACAGGAGGAACATTTCTGATGCATCCGATATTTTTCACCCTCTTTGGTTTCGATGTGCACTTCTATTCGATATTTTTCACACTGGGCCTGGCGGCCGGATGTTTAATCTTTGTTTTCGGCGATAGACGGCTTCGCAAGGATTTTAGAGAACCGTTGCTGGACGCGTATCTGTACATTCTCATCGCCATCATGATCGGGGCGAAACTGCTGTATGTTTTCATCAACATGAAATCCTACATCGGTCATTTGGATTTGATGTGGTCGGATTTCCGGCGTGGGTTTTTGTTCTACGGCGGTCTCATCGGCGCAGTATTCGCGATGATTCTGTTTTTCCGAAAAAAGGATCTACCGGTATGGTACTTTGTGGACGCGGCGGCACCCGCCATTCCCTTGGGGCACGCCATCGGCCGTATCGGCTGTCTGTTTGCCGGATGCTGCTACGGTTCGCCCACTGACCTGCCCTGGGGCATCATCTATCCGGCTTCCTGCCCGATTGCGCCGTCCGGCGTTCCGCTGCACCCTTACCCAATCTATGAGATGATCGGCAACCTGATTATCTTCGCCGTGATTATGTCAATTCGGTACAAGAGCAAGGTACCCGGACGCATGATGGCGGTTTATTTGATGGGCTACGGGCTCCTTCGGTTTGGGCTGGAATATACACGGGGGGACTTTGTTCAGACCATCGGCGTTTTCTCAGAGCAGCAGGTCATCAGTCTGGTGCTGTTTGCGGTTGGACTGGTTGGGTTCTTCCTGCTGGCCAAAATGAAACATCGGGATTTGGCTGAGTATCCTTTACCGATTAGACCGCAAGAAATCGCGAAGAAGCCAAAGAGAAGCATTTAGTAATTTTTAAGCTTAGTTGTGATGAGGGCGGTTTTTTTATCCAAGTGAATTAAAAAAGCACTTAAGATCTTGTTTTACTTCCGCAGGTAAGAGTGAATCGCGCATGCCTTGAACAGCGCCTTCAAGTCCGTACAACATATGAAGGCAGGCACCGGGATCCACATTGGCACGGATACGCAGAAACGCTTCGATTGAGCCCACTGTGCGCAATTGATCGGCGGTCAAAATACCCACCTGTTTTAGTGATTTTTCCAAAACCTTTCCTACGTTCGGTAAACTCGATAATTCAGTCATAATCTAACCTATCTTAAATGGAATTGTCACACCGGCGGCAATTCGTCTTGTGGCGTCCCTTATTTAGAGCGACGAATCAGGGCGTCCTGCTGTTGCCAAGCGTAACCAAGCACATAATCGATGTATTTCGAAGAAAGTTCACTGTCAAGATATTATAATAAAAAAGCACCCGCAGAACAACAACGAGTGCAAGTAATAAGAATTCTATTTCTTAACATAAATTGTCTGATAGAAATCACCAAGATGCGTTTTAGTGTACACACGGTCGGTAATCAGCGCCAGCAGGACAAAAGCGCATTTGATGGCATACGCCACCAGCGGATCCTGCATTTTGCCCACCGAGTTTTGCAGAACAAAGCAGACGCCGAACCACGCCACGAAACTGACCAGCGTCATTAAAATCGGCATGGAGCGGTTGTCGAACAGGGTGGAAGCGCCGCTAAGCGCCACGATAAACAGGATGCCGAGAACCAGATCGAAGGTGTAGAACAGAGCGCTGGAGAAATCCGCCGAAAGATTGGTGTGAACGGAAGCCAAAATACCGGCGCATGCGGCCAGCAGGTAGGCAAACGCGAAGGACAGGATATAAAGGCCCTTGTTTCGGCCCGTAATGCCTTTTCTCTTAAATAGCGATTTGCCGAGATTAGTCATATAGACCAGAATAAACGCGGCCATGACGGAAACCGAGACCAATACGATCGGAAGGATGCTGACCGTTAAATCGGTATAGGAGACGACCATAAACTGGGTGTCGCTTTCCAGAATGGTTTTGGTGTAAACAATGCCCAAAAGGAGCACGGCAAAGGACGAAAACACCGAAGGCACCTTGCCGATAATGGTTAAGAGACCCACCGCAAGACCGACAAACAGCGCGGCCGAAGCAGTCACAATCATCATCGGATAGATGTTGGTCTCCGAAAAACCGGCGGAAAGCAGAAAATAAGTGACCACTGTGACGGCGGGCAGACCAAGGTCGATGCTGCCGGTTCGTGCGATGACAATGGCGCCGAGTGCCAGAAGCAGCAGGGGCAGATAGGCCTTGACCGAGCTGAGCAATACGTCGGGATCCATGAGTCCGGTGTTCAACAAAAAGGACAGAACGATGACGGCGATGACCACGCAGAACAGCATTAAACCGAAGAACTTGTCCGAAACGCCGTTTTTGGTGCGCGCGATAAACACAGCCGAAGGCACCACACGCTTGTCGGGCTTAAAAGCCGCGCTGGGAATGGTGGTTGTATCCGGCTCTTCAGTAATACTGCCGGTCTCCTTGGCCCACGCCTTGGCTTCGGCCTCAATTCCGCTGTCCGCGGAAGAAGCATCGGCCGCCGCATCTTTACCCGAAACGCCGGCTTTATCTGATTTCCCCTTAAAGTTGAATGGTCCGGGGGCTTTGCTTTTTGACTTTTTCGCTTCAACCGGCGCGCCGCATTTTTCGCAGAAACCGACGCCCTCGGGCAGAGTCGCCTTACAGTTTTTACACTGTGCCATTATAATTCCACCTTTCGTTCAAATGACGATTCTTTTCTATATAATAATTATAAATCACGGGAATGTTTAACTCAAGTCAAATCAGAATAAAAAGCACCCGATTCTTTATGACCAGGTGCTTAAAATTCATCAAATTAGCTTAATCATTAAACAGATTGTCCACGCGTTTTTTTAATATTTCATTGCGCTCATCTTCCGTCTTCTGGGGTTTCTTTTTGCTTCTCTCAAACTTTAAGTCTTCGCTCTGGTCCAGCAGTATTTCCACTTTCTCTTCCTCGGGGCTGTTGTCAAACAGTCCGGGCATCAGTTTTTCCACCGAATTGCGCTCGGTTTTTTCGCTGATATGCATCTCCATCCGGCTGTCAAACTCGGGTTCGGTCGGTACTTCGCCGTCCTGCTCAATCTGGTCGGCTACCGATGTCAGCATGCGGGAGAAGATGCCGGGTTTCTTTTCCTTCTTTTCGGCGCGCGCCGCTTTTGGCGGTGCGGCGGATACGCCGGGGGACGCGCTGTTTCCGTCATCGGTTCCTAATGCCTGTTCACGGAAATTCCCGCGGGGTTCGGCAGGCGGCGCTTTGGGTTTCTCCGCTTTGGCGGGCGCAACGTCTTCTGTTTTCTTTACGGCTTTTTTCCGCGTGGGCAGCAGGCTGTCCATATAGCTTTGATAGTTTTCGGACACCTTTTCGGCGTTCTTGCTTTGGGGCAGTGCAGGCTCGGGAATCACCGGAGCGGGGTTGCTTTCGGGTACGGCGGCAGGGGCGCTGGCCGGTTTTACCACAGACGCAATGGGCGGCTTCGCAGCCGATGCGGTCGACGTTTCAGTTTCTTTTTTTACCGGAGCGGCGGATTTTGCATT
>CALMFG010000111.1 GCA_937863465.1 uncultured Clostridia bacterium | reverse complement strand
TCCTAACATGATCCACAGTGATGGAACTCTGATAGGCGTCACCCTGTCGTGGTATAGATTCTAGCGTTAAGAGAATGCCAGGCAACACACTCAGCAACAAGAGAACGCTGATGATGATCAATATGTACTTATTAGTTTTTTTCATAAATTGTTCCCTTCCCTTGTTTAATTGTATAATCACTACAAACCAAACACCCGAAGCGCGAAAACTGCTTTTATGATATATTGACCGACAACACTTCGGTGACGCCCTTTTCCTCCATCGCCAGACCGTACAGCACATCGGCAATCGCCATGGTCGGTTTTCGGTGCGTGATGACGATAAACTGCGTTTCGTTGTTGAATTTGCGCAAATATTCGGCAAATTTGTTGACGTTCGCGTCGTCCAGCGCCGCATCGATTTCGTCCAGAATACATAGCGGCGACGGATTGATCTTAAGCAGCGCAAAGAGCAGCGCAATCGCGGTCAGCGCCTTTTCTCCGCCCGACAGCAGCATGATGTTTTGCAGGTGTTTTCCCGGCGGTTCGGCCACAATCTGGATGCCGGACTCCATGATGTTGGTTTTGTCCTCCAAAACCAGATTCACGTGCCCGCCCCCAAAAAGTTCCTTGAACACTTCCTTAAAGTTCTTGCTGATTTCCTGGAACTTCTCTTCGAAGCTCTCTTTCATCTTATCCATCAGCCCGCTGATGACCTTTTCCAGGTCGTCGCTGGCCTTGTCGAGGTCGTCCTTCTGGGTGGTCAGGTTGTTAAACCGCGTGCTCGCGTTCTCGTAGTCCTCAATCGCGTGCGGATTGACGTCACCCATACTGCGAATTTTGGATTTAATCTCGTCAATCTCGCGGTTGGCTTCGCTAAGAACAATTTCTTCTTTAAATTTCAGTGCGTTGACGTAGGTCAGTTGATACTTGTCCCAAATCGTGTTCTGGCTGAATTCAAAATTGCTCTCAATTTTGGCGATATTCAGCTCGGCCTTGTGCTTTTTCTCGGAAAGCTCGGAGAGGCTCTCGTGCAGTTTTTCTTTTTCATCCAGCTTGGCGCGCACCTGTCCGCGCAGATCCTGCCGCATGACCAGAGAATTGTTCACCTTCTCCTGCAACGCTTTGGATTCCTCGCGTTTATCCGCCAATTGCTTGTGCAGTTCCACTGCGCCGGCTTCGTTGTCGCTGATACCGGTTTTGCAGGCTTCAATCAGCTTTAATCGCTTGTCCACCATGCCTTTGGCATACAGCGCTTCTTTTTCCAGACGCTTTAACTCATTGCGTTTGGCGTCCTGATCTTTTTTGCGCTCGGCAAACCGGATTTTCTCTTTGGACAGCGTATCTTTCAACTGTTCTATTTCAGCCGTCAGTGCGTTAAATTTCTCTTCCAGCTGGCGGATTTTTTCATTGGTTTCGTCGCCCGTTCCGGTCAGCAGAACTTCCATATCCTTTAGCTCGGATGCCTTGTATTCGCTGCTCTCCAGTTCCTGCGTCAGCATGCCCAGCTCTTCAGACAGCGTATCCACCGCCACATGGTGTGTGCTCCGCTTGTCTTTCAGCGCGTTGAGCTTTTCGGCCGCGGCAGTCATGGTGAGTTCGGCTTTTCTCTGCTGGGCGTCCAGCATATCCCGCTGATCAGCGATTGATTTTAAACTTTCGCGCAGGATGACAAATTTGGCGCGGATATTATCGGCCAACTTGCTTTTTTCGGTTTCTTCTTCGGCCAGCTCGCCCAATACGCGCTCGCGCGAAATCAAGCCGCCCTGATTCTTTTTCACACTGCCGCCTGTGATGACGCCGCCGGGGTTCAACACCTCGCCTTCCAGCGTGACGATTCTAAAGCTATAGGAAGCCTGCTTCATGATGCGGATGGCGTTGTCCATGTTATCGACCAGAACCGTTCTGGCCAAAAGGTAATCCACCGCTTCTTTTACGCGTTTGTCAAAGCTGACTAAATCGGACGCAACGCCGATAACGCCTTTTTCGCTTAAGTACCGCTGTTCTCCTGCACTCAGTGTGCGGGTTTTCAACGCATCCAGCGGCAGGAAGGACACACGGCCCATCTCGTGTTTCTTTAAAAATTCAATCAGCGCTTTCGCGTCATATTCATTTTCAACGATGATGTTCTGCGTGGCGTTGCCCAGCGCCACATCCACCGCCACCTCGTATTCTTCGGGTACGGTGATAGCCTGCGCCACCGTGGCGATGATCTTATTGCTGATTCCGCTGTCTTTTTCTGCGGCCAGCATGAGATTCTTGACGCTGTTGTAATAACCGTCAAAGCCGTCGCGCATCTCGGTCAGCAGCTTTTTGCGCGACGATATGCCCTCCAGCTGTTTTTCCAGGTCGTACAGCTCGGCGGTTGCCTTGGAAAGCTCGCTTTCCCGTTCGCGGTACTCGCGCGCCAAATCAAACACTTTGGTTTTCAGGTCATTCGATTCGGTTTCGGCCTCTTCCATGGCCTGCTGCTGCGCGTGTTCATCAGCTTTTAAGGCTGCAATCTCGCTTGTGTAGCTTTCCAGACGCTGCTTGATTTCGGCCACACGGCGTTTGGCCGAATCGCGTTCAGTCACCGCCGCCGAAAGCCCGGTCTTTATCTCGGTCAGCTCGCCGAGGTTATCGAAAACGCCGCTCTTCACGTCGCTTAAAATTCGGTTTTCCTGCTCCTGCTGAATATGCTTTTCGGCCAGCCGATTCTGCATCTCAAAAATCCGCGCATCGGCTTCGCTCTGTTCGGTCTCGGTTTTCTCAATCTCGGCGGCCAGCACCTGCGCCGCAAATTCATTCTGCTTGATTCCTTCGTTTTCGGTCTCAATCTCGGCGTTTAAGCGGTCGATATCCCGCTCAAAGTAGGCTTTACGTTCGTTATTCAGCCGAATTTCGCCGTCGATGCGCTCAATATCCCGCTGGCATGCCGTGACATCGTAGTTCATCTTGGCGATTTTTTCATCCATCTCGGTGGACATCTGCTCTTCGCCTTGCATGGTGGCTTCCAGCGCCTTGATCTGCGCTAAAAGACCCTGCTCCTCTTCGGCCAGCCCGTCAATGGTCTTTTGTACCGCGTCGATTTTTTCGGCGTGCTTATCATACGCCTCAAGGTATAGGTTGACTTCCAGAACCTTCAGTCGGTCGGCCAGCGCCACATAGCGTTTGGCCTGCTCGCTTTGTTTCTTCAAGGGCCCAATCTGATGTTCCAGTTCGCCCAAGATATCCTTCACGCGCACCAGATTCTCCTGCGTACGCGCTAATTTACGCTCAGCCTCTTCCTTGCGAACACGGTATTTCATGATGCCCGCCGCTTCCTCGAAGATTTTGCGGCGTTCGGTGCTCTTTTCGGTCAAAATTTCGTCAATCTTGCCCTGCCCGATAATGCTGTATCCCTCTTTGCCGATGCCGGTATCGCGGAACATGTCTAAAATGTCCTTTAAGCGGCAGGACGCTTTGTTGATGGTATATTCGCTCTCGCCCGAGCGGTAAAGCTTTCGGGAAATATGCACTTCGGAAAAATCGGTATCCAAAACAGCCGCGGAATTGTCGAAAATCAGCGAAACCTCGCAGAAAGATCGCGGTTTGCGGCTGTCCGAACCGCCAAAAATAACGTCCAGCATCTTGCCGCCGCGAAGTGACTTGGCGCTCTGTTCGCCCAGCACCCAGCGCACCGCGTCGGCCACATTGGACTTGCCGCTGCCGTTGGGGCCCACCACGCCGGTGATGCCGCCCTCTATTTTAAATTCTTTTTTGTCCGGAAAAGATTTGAATCCGTTGATGATAATCGATTTTAAATACAACCCGTTTCCCTCTTCTATCTCAAAATCAGCGTGTTCTATCTTACATGATTCTGGATGTTGTTTCAAGTGATTTTATTTTTTCAGCATGACCACCGAGGCCATCGCGCCCCCGCTCTGCCCCTGCCTGCGGTAGGAGAAGTAATTTTCTTCGTCACAGTAGGTGCATTCTCCCGAACGCGTCAGGTTTTCGGGCGGAAAGCCCATGCGCATGAAGCAGGACACAATCCCTTTTTCCAGATCGCCGTATATTTTGCCGTTGCGGTATTCCACGGCGAAATCGCCGAATTTCTCCTTGAATTCCTTCTCCACATCGCTCTGAATCTCAAAGCAGCAGGACTGGATGCATGGGCCGATGGCGGCCAGAATATCGCTTTTCTCGCACCCGAACGTGTCGGTCATCATATCCAGCGCGTTTTTGACGATTCCGTTTGCCGTACCGCGCCATCCGGCATGGCAGATGCAGACCGCATGTTTTTTGGGGTCGTACAGAAATATGGCCGAACAATCGGCGTGCATGGTGACCAGCGGTAAACCTGCCGCCACGGTCGCGAGTCCGTCACAGGTCGGCAGGCTCTCGTTTTTATAGACGCCGCATCCGCGTAAATTCTCGGTGACGTTCAGCACATTCGGCGTATGGCCGTAGTTGTCCAGCACAATATCATCGACCGGCACGTTTAAGGTATCGGCGATAATCTTAAAATTCGCGCGGATATTTTCAGGGTTGTTCTCCCGCCCGAACGAAAAATTCAGCGACGCAAAGCCGCCCTGGCTGACGCCGGTTTTTCGCGTGGTGAACGCGTGAACAAGACCGCCCGCCGCAACAAAAGAAGGGATGGTCAAGTATACCACATCCCCCTTTGTATTGTGCGTGAACCCCTGCTTTACCTGCCGGTAGTAATTTTCAAAATTCATGCTACTTTTCACTGATGAGTTTATTGAGTTCAACCATAAAGGTATTGATATCGGTAAACTGGCGGTAGACCGACGCAAAACGCACATAGGCCACTGGATCCAGATTTTTCAGCTCATCCATCACCATCTCGCCGATATCGCTGGATTCAATCTCCTTTTTCAGCGAGTTGAAGGCTTTCTTCTCCACTTCAGCCGCCAGAGAATCGATTTTCTCCATGCCCACCGGGCGTTTTTCGCAGGATTTGATGATGCCTTTCTTGATTTTTTCGATGTCGAACGGCTCTCTCGAACCGTCTTTCTTGATGACTAGAAGGGGCAGGCTGTCAATTTTTTCGTATGTCGTAAAACGCTTGTTGCAGTTTAAGCACTCCCGCCGTCTTCGTATGGCGTTGCCTTCCTCGGTCGGCCGGGAATCGACCACCTTGCTTTCAATACACCCGCAAAACATACATTTCATCTTAAAGTGACCTTCCACCCGCATATTTTAAATCATTATACCATGTATGTGACAAAAAATAAACAAAATATACAAGATAGTGTATGCTTGAGTGCGTGAAAAGATATGTTTATTCTGTGAATAGTTCGGTATATATATTGTGAATCTATTGTTTCGTATATATAATCAAAAAACCAGAAGATGAAAGAGGTTTCATATGAGAAATAAAGTTTGGATCGGACAGGCGGCGCTCATTATCGGGCTTTTCGGCTCGGTTTTCGCCATTATATATTTCACACAAACCTATAACGCGACTCATGCGTCCGCTTCGGCGACCCCGGCTGCGGTTGAAACCTGGGTGGACAGCGGAACCGGCGCCACAGCCGCCTTATCCCCCAGTGCTTCTCCTGATGCCTTAACCAGCGCCACCATCGTCACTCCGCCCCCCGACGCAGGCACAGGCGCCAGTGCGGTGACCAACCCTGCCCCCGATGCGGGTACAAGCGCCAGCGTTGTGACCAACCCCGGCGGCGGGTCTTCGGGCGAATACGAAGGCGGCGAAGATAATGAACGCGAAGATGAACGCGAAGAAGATGATGATTAAGTGCATACCCCAGATCATTTGAACGATATGGAGGTGTTTGTCAATGACTCCGATTAAAACCAACCCGAAAGTTGACGCATTGATCCAAGGTGCCCCGCATTGGCAGGGAGAAATTTCGGCATTGCGCGACATTTTGCTTTCGTTTGACCTCGCCGAAGAAATCAAGTGGGCCAAGCCCTCGTACCTGTACGATGGTCACATCGTGGTCATCATCATCCCGTTTAAGGAGTCCTGCACCCTGCTGTTTTTTAAAGGCGGACTGATGAAAGACCCGCAAGGTTTACTGATTCGCCCCACAACCAACACCGAGGCCGGAAGGCAAATGCAGTTTACCAGTGTTAAGCAGATTAAAGACACCGAGGCGATAATTCGCGCTTACGTTGAAGAAGCCATCGGCATTGAAAAAGCGGGGCTGAAAATGCCCCCCAAAGAGAAAAAGGACATCGAATACCCCGAAGAGCTGATCGAGAAATTTGAGGAAAGCCCGCAGCTGCAGGAAGCCTTTGAAGCGCTTACGCCCGGCCGTCAGCGCGAATATGTCTACTACTTCTCTTCCGCCAAGCAGAGCGAAACACGCGCTTCACGGATTGAGAAGTTAGCGCCGCATATTTTGGCGGGCAAAGGGTTTAGGGAGTAGTATCTTTGCTTTAAATGATTCTTTATAGACCTTCGGCTAAAAGTCAAAGGTTTTTTTGTATGTAAAAAGCACTCCGAAGAGTGCTTGGGGTGGTGTACATT
>CALMFG010000110.1 GCA_937863465.1 uncultured Clostridia bacterium | reverse complement strand
CCGCATGAGGAACTGCACGCCATGCGCAAAAAATGCGGCGAGACCTTACGGCAGATGTACCACTGCCGCCAATGCCGGGCCGACGCGATCGGCCAGCTGGGCAACGATATTTCGCTGGAGTTCCGCGGACTGCCCTGCAAGGCCGAACCGCTGACCGAAAAGAAGACGGAAGAGGACGCGGTTTAAGACACGAAAAAGGCGAGGAGAAAAAGCGTATGGGCCGATTAAAACTGCTGGATACCACTTTGCGCGACGGCGAACAGACGCCGGGCGTGGCCTTTACGCCCGCGCAGAAGATTGACCTTGCCAAACTGCTGGATGCAATCGGCGTGGATATCATCGAAGCCGGAATACCCGCCATGGGCGGCGAAGAGATGCGGACGGTATCCGCGATACTCGATTTGGGGTTAGGTGCGGAAGTGCTGACCTGGAATCGGCTGAATTTAAAAGATATACAGCAGTCGGTGGACTGCGGCGCGCGGCATATCCATATCGCGGCTCCGGTCTCCGACCTCACCATCGCCAAAAAAATCAACAAAACCAGAGAATGGGTCATTGCCGAGATGCAACGGGCGGTGGCCTACTGCAAAGATAGAGATTGTTCGGTCTCGATAGGGGCCGAGGACGCTTCCCGCGCGGATGGTAATTTCCTCCTAAGATTTTATACCCTGGCGGCGCGGGAAGGCGCGGCGCGTCTGCGCTACGCCGACACGGTGGGCATTCAGGATCCGTTCACCGCATATGAAGCGATTAAGAAGATTCGAGAGCAAATTGATATTGAACTGGACTACCACGGACACAACGACTTTGGGATGTCCACCGCCAATGCCTATGCGGCGTTTAAAGCCGGCGCCGATGTCATCAGCTGTACGGTGAATGGCCTTGGCGAACGGGCGGGCAACACGCCGCTGGAGGAGATTGTGATGGCGGCTCGGCATCTCGCGGGCGCGGAAGTGAACATCGACACCCATCGGTTTCCGGAGATTTCAAAACGCGTGGCCGATTATTCCCGCCGGAGCGTGCATCCGGGCAAGGCGATTGTCGGCGCGGGCGTGCATGCGCACGAATCGGGCATCCATGTGGACGGACTACTCAAGGACGAACGCATGTACCAGCCCTACGACCCGAAGGAGGTCGGGCGGGTTCGGGAATTTGTTCTCGGGAAATCCTCGGGCAAAAAGGCGATTGACCATGTATACCGGATGAAGGGCCTGACGCTATCGCCCCATCAGGTGGACGCGGTGCTGGCAAAGCTAAAGCAGGGCCAAGCATAGGCAAACGATGAAACGAAAAATAGATTTTAAGGACGTAGGCAAAGAGGCCTGGCGGCATAGAGAATATCGTATGCAGGTCGGGTCTCTTAATTTATAAGCTTAAGAAAATTTTGAAAGGCAGGAAGAAAGGAATGAGACAGGTAGCTATTTACGGAAAAGGCGGCATCGGCAAGTCCACCACCACGCAGAATCTGACGGCGGCGCTGGGCGAGATGGGCAAAAAAATCATGATTGTGGGCTGCGACCCCAAAGCCGACTCCACACGCCTCATCTTGGGCGGATTGGCCCAGCAGACCGTGCTGGACACCTTGCGCGAAGAAGGCGAGGACATTGAACTGGACGCGATTATGAAAAACGGTTTTGCGAACATCCGCTGTGTGGAATCCGGCGGGCCCGAACCGGGTGTGGGCTGTGCGGGACGCGGCATCATCACCTCGATCAACATGCTGGAAACCCTCGGCGCCTATGAGGATGATCTGGATTATGTGTTCTACGATGTTTTGGGTGACGTTGTCTGCGGCGGATTTGCCATGCCGATTCGCGAAGGCAAGGCCGAAGAGATTTACATCGTAGCCAGCGGCGAGATGATGGCCATGTACGCGGCCAATAACATCTCCAAAGGTATCCAGAAATTCGCCACCACCGGCAAGACACGCCTGGGCGGCATCATCTGCAACAGCCGTAAGGTGGATAACGAATACGAGATGATCGATGCGTTTGCCAGAGAGCTCGGCAGTCAGATGATTCACTTTGTTCCAAGAGATAATATGGTGCAGCACGCCGAGATCAACCGTAAAACGGTCATTGAATACGACGCGACGACGCCGCAGGCAGACGAGTACCGTGCGCTGGCCAAAGCGATTGACGGCAATGATATGTTTGTGGTACCCAAGCCGATGGCGCAGGAGCGCTTGGAAGAGATTCTGATGGAATACGGCATCATGGGTTAACCCCGAAAACCAAACAGGAAGGGAGAACAAAATATATGAAAATGATTAGAGCGATTGTCAGACCTGAGAAGGTTTCCGAGGTTTTAAGCGAACTGGCCGACGCGGGCTACGCGGCGGTGACC
>CALMFG010000109.1 GCA_937863465.1 uncultured Clostridia bacterium | reverse complement strand
GAGCCCTACATCGGCTACGGCGCCGCGGCGCACGGATACAGCCTGACCGAATCCGGCGCGGTGCGTACCGAGAACACCTCGGACATTGACGCGTATATCCGTGATATGGCGGACGGCATCCATGATGCGCAAACCCAGACGCCGCTGGACTTTTCGGATATGCGCGACGAGTATATCATGCTGCGCCTGAGGCTGGCCGAGGGCATCCGCTTTGCCGACTTTCAAGCGCGGTTCGGGACGGATTTTGAAACCACCTATGCGGCGGCGATTGAAAAAACGACGAAAGCGGGATTGATAGAAAAGAACGGACTGGGCATCACCCCCACCGTCAAAGGCTTCGATTTACAGAATACCCTGATTACAGAATTCCTGTGATAACAAAAAAGACACCGCCTAAAAAGAGCGGTGTCCTGCATTTTCTGACTAAATTTCGGTGTCGCGGATAATCTCCAGAATCGCTTCGTGCTTATTCATGGTGTACAAATGGATGCCGTCCACGCCGTGCTTTGTCAAATCGCGCACCTGATTTTTGGCGTATTCCAGACCGTGTGTGCGAAAAGCGATTTCGTCGTCGCCGTACAGCGCGTACAGCCGCGAGAGCGCGGCGGGTATGGATCCGCCCGAAAGCGTGACCATGCGGTAAATCTGGTTGGGGTTCAAGACCGGCATAATGCCGATACTGATGGGGATGGTGATGCCATGCGCACGGGCGCTGTCGATGAAGCGATATATCGCTTCCGAATCGAAGCACAGCTGGGTGTTCAGCCGCACGGTGCCCAAATCCTGTTTCAGTTTAAGAAAGTCCAGTTCCTCGTCCAGGGAGTGAGAACGCGGGTGACCTTCGGGGTATGCGGCCGCCGTCACGTGAAAACCGCCGACTTTTCCGATAAAGGCAATGAGGTCGGTGGCGTGCTTGAAGGTCTTAAAGGCGTCTTTGCCGTCCGTGCCCCTGGGCACGTCGCCGCGAAGCGCCAGTATATTGTCGATGCCGTTTTTCTTCATATCGGCCAGAATCGCGGTGATGTCGGCCTCATCCGCGCCCACGCAGGTCAGGTGCGCCAGCGGCTCGATGCCGTACTCGGATTTGATGCGCGAAGCGATGGCCACAGTCTTGTCCTTCTGGCTGCCGCCCGCGCCGTAGGTGACGCTGATGAACGCAGGGTTGGCTTTTTTCAGCGCCGCGATGGATTCGAAGAGCGCGTCAACGCCGGTATCCATCACCTTGGGCGGGAAGACTTCGAAGCTTAATGTGGTCTGATGAGCCGTCTTAATGTCGTTGATATTCACGCGGATTCTCCAAAAAAGATTTTATCTATTAAAACACAAAATGCGGGTCAAATGCAACAAAAACGCGGATTTCGTTGAAAACATATCATAATTATTATATATTATAGCATAATGACTAAGGAGCAGGCGATTGCAAAGTTTTTCTTATCCGCTGATTCCGAAAAAACCCGCGCGCGAAGCCGTCTTAAGGCGGCTGGGGTATCATAGAGAGACGATGGTGGAAACCGCTGACATGGCAAGAGTAGACGCCATGATGGTGAAAGCCGCGGATTTGTGCCGCCCTAAAGCCAAAGCGGTGCTTTTGGATATTGCGGAGAAAAACGAATACGGTGTGACGCTGGGAAACGGCCTTTTGCTCCCTTCGGCCAAGCTGGCCAGAATGCTGGCCGAATCCGGCAAAGCTCTGCTGATGGGCGCCGCGCTGGATATGTCGGTCATTGACACCATCAACCGCGAGCTGAAAACCGGCGATGCGGTGTTTGCCGTGGTGCTGGATGCCTACGCCAGCGAGTGCGTGGACGACGCGCTGGACTATGTCATGCAGGCGCAAGGCAGGACGGATTTCCGGCTGGGAAGAAAATTGACCCGACATCGGTTCAGCGCAGGCTACGGCGATCTGGATTTAAAATATCAAAAAGATTTGTTTGAAATATTGGAGATGGATAAACTCGGCGTCACCATCAACGAAAATTTTCTGATGGAACCCGAAAAAAGCGTGATTGCCATCTGCGGAGTGGAGGAACCATGACCGATTTTAGAGAGATACTGAAAAATGAATATCTGATTCTGGACGGTGCAACCGGTTCATATCTGCAGGCAAACGGCATGAAGGTGGGGCAGTGCCCCGAGCTGTTTGTGGCCGAAAACCCCGAAGTGCTCCAGCGCTTGCAGGAAGACTATATCCGCGTGGGCTCAAAAATCATCTACACGGCGACGCTGGGCGGAACGCGCCCCAAGCTCACTGATTTTGATTTGGGCGACCGCGTGTACGAACTCAACAAACGGCTGGCCGAAATTTCAGCGGAAGCGGCGAAGGGCCGCGCGCTGGTGGCCGGAGATATCGGCGGAACCGGGCAGTTTATTAAACCCTTAGGCGATTTTTCGTTTGAAGAGATGGTCGATACTTTTAAAGAGCAGATTCACGGACTGGTGGACGGCGGCGTGGATCTCTTAGTCATCGAAACCATGATTGACTTAAACGAAGCGCGGGCGGCTGTGCTGGCCGCCAAGGAGACCTGCAACCTGCCGGTCTTTGTCACCATGACCTTTGACGAGAGCGGAAGGACGCTGACCGGTTCCTCCCCCAAGGCGGCGGCGATTGCGCTGCAGGCGGCGGGCGCGGATGCGGTGGGTCTCAACTGTTCCACCGGCCCGTTTGAGATGCCGCAAATTGTGCGAGATATGAAGTCGGTGCTGAATGTGCCGCTGATAGTGAAACCCAACGCGGGGATTCCGGTTTTAAAAGACGGGAAGACCGTATTCAATTTAGGTGCGGATGACTTTGTCACCGGCATGACAGCTCTGGTGGACTTAGGTGCGGATATCATCGGCGGATGCTGCGGCACCACGCCCGAATTTATCGCCAAACTGACAGAGGCCGTGAAAGGCCGAAAGCCGGAGGCGATGAAGCCCAGCCATACCGCTTTTCTGGCATCCAACTTTGAGACGCGTGTGATTCCCGAACACGGGAAGCTGTTCGTCATCGGCGAACGCATCAACCCCACCGGCAAGAAGGCGCTAAAAGAGAGCTTTATAAATGGCGATATCTCGCTGGCTTTGGAATACGCCAGTGAACAGCGGAACAAGGGCGCGGACGCGCTGGACATCAACGCGGGCGTGCCGGGTATGGACGAAAAAAGCATCGTGGAGCCATTGGTCGGAGAACTGGGTGCGCGGATGAGCCTGCCGCTGGTCTTCGACTCCTCATACCCCGAGACCATCGAAAAGGCGCTGCGCATCTATCCGGGCAGGGCGCTGATCAACTCGATATCGGCTGAAAAAGGCAGGGCCGAAGTGCTGTTGCCTTTGCAGAAAAAATACGGCGCGATGGCGATTTTGCTGCCCATCGGCGAAAAAGGCATTCCGGCCACAGCCGAAGAACGCGTGGAGATTATCTTAAGTTTATTCGCCCAAGCCGAAACACTGGGTTTGAGAAAAACCGACTTTCTGGTGGATGGATTGGCGTTTGCCATATCGTCCTCGCTGGACGCCGCCGAACAGACCTTCAAGACGCTGGAATGGTGCAAAGCGAACGGCTTTAAAACCGTGCTGGGCGTATCCAACGCGTCGTTCGGCCTGCCCGAAAGAAAATGGGTGAATCTGGCCTATCTTTCGGCGGCCATGCTGCACGGTCTCACTGCGGCCATCATCAACCCAGGCGAAGAACTGCTGATGAATACGGCGCTGGCTACCGGTGCGGTGCTGGGCCGCGACCCGGACTTTGGCGATTATATTGACAAGGTGGCTGATATGGCGACATCGACATCCGCCGCAAGCGAACCCGCCACGCTGTTTGACGCGGTGGTGGGCGGCAAGGATCCGCTTGTACTGATCAAAAAAGAAATTGAGACACGCGAGATACAGGCGATTATCGACGAAGAGATTATCCGCGCGCTGAACCATGTGGGCGACCTGTTTGCCGAAAAGAAATATTTTTTGCCCCAGCTTCTGGCTTCGGCGCGGTCGGCCAAGACGGTCTTCGATTATATCGAACCCTACCTCACGAAGGAAAACGGCGCGGGCGCGGCCAAGAAAAAGGTGGTCGTTGCCACAGTGAAGGGCGACATCCATGACATCGGCAAAAACCTGGTGGCGCTGATGCTGAAAAACCATGGTTTTGATGTGATTGACCTTGGCAAGGATGTGCCTTCCGAGGCGATTATTGAGGCCGTACGGGAGACTGGTGCGGGACTGGTGGGTCTTTCGGCACTCATGACCACCACGGCTTTGGAGATGGCCAAGACCGTTCTGGCTTTGGCAGCCGAAACGCCGGGCGTGAAAGTGATGGTGGGCGGCGCGGTGGTGACGCCTGAATTTGCCGCGGAGATTGGCGCGCACGGTTATGCGCGGGACGCGGCCGACGCCGTGAAGACCGCCAAAAAGCTGATTGATTAAAACCTGAACATCAGGTTTAAATAGATTTTTTAAAGATTGTGAGAATAGAATAATGATTGAAGTTGATACCCATGTGCACACGGTTTTGAGTGGACATGCTTTTTCCACGTTGATGGAAAACGTGGCCGCCGCCAAGAAGAAGGGCCTAAAAGGCTTTGCTTCCACCGACCACGGCCCCCTGGTTTCCCACGGCGCGCCGCCGTTTTTGCCCTACACCATGCGCCTGTGGCCCACCCATATGGAGGGCATCCGCGTCTATAAATCCTGCGAAGCCAACTTTACCGGTCCTTCGGGCGAGCTGGATATTCCGCCGTTTTACATCAAGATGCTGGATTTTGTCGTGGCGGGTCTGCACTTTGTGCCCGAGGAAACCTTTGGGCTGAAGAACTCCACCAAAGCGATGCTGGCCGCGTACAACGACCCGTATGTGGACGTGGTGTCACATCCGGATAACCCGAATTACCCTTGCGACTTAGAGAAGGTGGTTTTGGCCGCCAAGGCCAACGGCAAGGCGATTGAGATCAACAACCAGTCCATCCAGCTGCGTCCCGGCGCGCGGAAAAACGTGGCCGAGATGATTCGCCTGTGCAAGGAAAACGATACGCTGGTGGTTTTGTCCAGCGATGCGCATTTGTGCTATAACATCGGCGAAGTGGATGTGGCCGAAGCCATGCTGAAAGAAGTGAATTTCCCCGAGGAACTGGTCTTAAACGGCAGGTTTGAACGCTTCGACGCCTATATCAATGCGCGGGCCGAACGCATCGCTGCGCTGGGCGAAGAGGACTAAAATGGCGCTAAATATTCATTTATTTTCGCTTGCATTATCAATTTACATATGATATTATCTTAAGGCTGTATAAATTTAGGAGGAATTTCAAGTGCAGATTGCATCTTTGATTGTAAGAATCGTATTGATTATCGCTTCTGTTTTCCTGATTGCGGTGGTTCTTTTGCAGAAAGGCAAGAGCGCCGGTCTCTCGGGCAGCATTGCGGGAGGTGCCGAAACATTTTTCGGACATAATAAAGCATCTTCTATGGAAGGCAAGCTGGAACGCCTGACGAAATGGGTAGCCGTTATCTTCATGCTGTTGTCCATCGGGCTGGTCCTGATGTATAAATTTGCGGGCTGATTTTAAAAGGCCGACAAAAACGCTTTGTAAACACCTCTTTAAATCATGAAGGGGTGTTTTTGTTTGGGAATTAAGCTGAAAACTATTAACGCATATGAGCGAAAGAAAAGGAACGATTATAACGCGGCAAAACCGGTTATAAATGAATATGGAAAAAAAGAAGAAGAATCAATATTATCAGAAAAAGAAAAAATGGATGCCGCCCAAACCGGCTATGAAGCCCGTCAAGCCCGCCGATGAACAGCCCGGCGAAACCTTCGAAGGCATCGTGGAAGTCAAACGCGGCGGCTTTGGATTTGTGCGCCAGCCGGACAACGACATCTTTGTGCCTAAGGAACGATTAAACGGCGCGATGAACGGGGACACGGTGGTGGTGAAGCAGACGCGGCGCGCCAACGGCGGCAAAACGCGCGAAGGCGAGATTATCCGCATCATCGAAGACTCGCCGCGCACAGTGCTCGGCACCTTCGAAAAAACGCAGAAGAGCAACTTTGTGCTGTCGGATGAACCCGGCATGGACGATATCTATATCCAAAAGAGCGGCACCTTAAAGGCCAGAGATGGCCAGAAGGTGGTGGTGCAGATTACCAAACGCGCCATTAGCGGAAAAAGCCCCGAAGGCAAGATTACCGAGATTTTGGGCTACCCCGGCGACAAGGGTGTGGATGTACTGTCGGCGGTCAAACGTTTCGGCATCAAAACCGAGTTCGGCGTGGCGGCGCTGACGCAGGCCGAACAGGCCGCGGCCAGAGGCATCGGCAAAGACGACCTAAAGGGCCGCAAGGACTTTAGAAAAGACATCGTCTTCACTATCGACGGCGCGGACGCCAAGGATCTGGATGACGCGGTGTCGATTGAAGTTTTAAAAAACGGAAACTATCGCTTGGGCGTGCATATCGCCGACGTGACGCACTATGTGGTGAAGAACTCAGCGCTCGACAAGGAAGCCTGGGTGCGTGCCACCTCGGTGTATCTGGTGGACAAGGTGGTGCCCATGCTGCCCGCCTGTCTCTCCAACGGCGTCTGTTCCTTAAGTGAAAAAGTCGATCGGCTCACGCTTTCCTGCGTGATGGAGATCAGCCCCGCAGGCGATATGGTCGGGCATCAGATATCCAAATCGGTCATCCGCTCGACGCACCGCATGACCTATTCGGACGTCAATAAGATCTTGATGGATAAGGACGAAGAACTTCGCAAAAAATATAAGGACATTGTTAAGCCGCTGGAGACCATGGAAACGCTGGCGGCGGTTTTGCGCGACCGGCGCGAAAAGCAGGGCAGCATCGACTTTGACATTGAAGAAGCGCATATCTTAACCGACGAAAACGGACGCGTGACTGAGATTGTGCCGCGCGAGCGCGGTGTGGCCGAACGGCTGATTGAAGAATTCATGCTGACCGCCAACCGCACGGTGGCCGAGGACTTTTTCTGGCGGGAACTCCCGTTTGTCTACCGCGTACATGAGACGCCGGACACCGAAAAACTGCAGGAGTTTGCGTACTTTTTGTCCAACTTCGGGTTTAAGCTGACCGGCATCAATGGGGATTTTCACCCCAAGGCGCTGCAGCAGGTGCTAAAAAGCATCAAAGGTCAGCCGCACGAAAACATCATCAATCAGGTGATGCTGAGAAGCTTAAAGAAGGCCGAGTACCGGCCTGAGAATCTGGGGCACTTCGGCCTCGCGTTTAAATACTACTGCCACTTTACGTCCCCCATCCGGCGGTATCCGGATTTTACGATTCATCGCATCATCAAGGATACCCTAAGCGGCGCGATTGCCAAGCAGGACCTCAAAGCCCTTTCGGCCGAAACCCGCGAGACATCGTTGCAGAGCAGTCTGATGGAACGCCGGGCGATGGAAGCCGAGCGCGCCGTGGAGGATATGAAGAAAGCTGAGTTTATGAAGGACCGCATTGGCGAAACCTTTGTCGGCATTGTCAGCGGCGTGACCAACGGGGCGATTTTTGTGGAACTGGACAACACGGTGGAAGGCGTTCTGCCGCTGGCCAATATGAAGGACGACTACTACGCGTATATCGACAAGATGTTCTGCGTGGTGGGCGAGCGTACGCGCAAGAAAATCAGCCTTGGCGATGAGATGAAAGTGACGATTAAAAACGTGGATATCCGCGAATCGCGAATTGAGTTTGATATTGCCAAATAGTATGGTATAATGATTTCCCGTACGGACGGAAAAGACGGAGCGAAACGATGATAGAGAGCGTAAAAGTGCTGGCGACCAACCGCAAGGCGTGGCACGAATACACCATAGAAGAGAAGCTGGAAGCAGGCATTGCGCTGACTGGCACCGAGGTGAAGTCCATCCGTTTGGGAAAGGTCAGTTTTGCCGATTCGTTTGTGCGCGTCATCAATGGGGAATGCATGCTTCTGGCCATGCACGTCAGCCCGTACGAAAAGGGCAACATCCAGAACGGCGATCCGATGCGGACAAGAAAGCTTCTCCTGCATAAACGCGAGATTAAAAAGCTGGACGACAAGACCAGCCAGAAGGGCTACACACTGATCCCGCTTCGGATGTACTTAAAGCGCGGCATCGTGAAAGTGGAAGTGGGGCTTTGCAAGGGCAAGAAGCTGTATGACAAGCGCGAAGCCGAGAAGGAAAAGGACGTTAAACGCAAGATGGATAAAGCGGTGCGCGAGTACCGTTAATCATAACAACAATTTAATATGGGGGCGTACGTGGCTTTCGACGGGGATTTTGTCGAACCGGAGAAGCGTGCCACAGTTCCGGAGGCTGTGTAAAAAAGCCGGACCTAAATTTAAGTGCAGATAATTCTGAACTTACTTTAGCAGCAGCGTAACAGCTGACTAGCTACGTTTCATTTGCTGCATCCCACGACAGCACTTGAGACGTCAATGACCGTGGGGGACGTGTTTGCCTAAGCTTTGCGGCAGATAACGAACTTATGAAGCTACAGCAGGGTAAGCCCGTGTGCGGGCGTGCCGTGCTGGAAATTTAAACCGTACACTACGCACGTAGAAACTCCCTTTCGGAGATTTTCGGACAGGGGTTCAACTCCCCTCGCCTCCACCAAAAACCACCATATATGGTGGTTTTATTTTTATATAAATACATTATAAAGCGTATAAATCAAATATTTTAGATTATTGTAGCCATCGTGTAGCCAAAATAGATGACAGATGATATAATTAGTAGCAAGTAATGGAAGTAGATGATTGTTGTGTATACAATTAATGATTCAGAGAGGTATGAATGAAAAATACTATTAAAATATCAGATTTGAGCAAAAAGGAATACAACCGTTATCTTGAGCTATATGCTCGATTAAGTTTAGAAAAAGCCTATGATATAAGCTATGGCCAATTAGATAAAAAAGAAAGCCCTGATTGGCAAAGTGAGACATTAGGCATAGGACTTGAGGTAACTCAGGGAATAAGCTGCCATGAGGGGCTGACAAATGCGATTGCACAAAGGTATTTTGGGAGAGAGTTGGATGGAGACTATATTCTTCAGGAAGTAAAAAAACATTTTCCAAAATTCAAAGGGAATATAGAGAGTGTTGACGGAGTTACAATTCTTTCAAATAGTAAAGGCTTATATGATTTTTCCATGTATATTAATAATATCCAAAAAGTTTATCTTGAAAAAACAAAAAAACTAAACCGTAATTATAAGGTTTTCAAATCCAATCAATTATATATATTTACTTTCCAGAGCACGATAATTGAGGATGATATTATCGGATTTTTTAATCTAATAGACAATGAATTCAAACTTCAGTTCGACGTATGTTTCATAAATTGCATACATGTTTTATATGTCTGTGA
>CALMFG010000108.1 GCA_937863465.1 uncultured Clostridia bacterium | reverse complement strand
TGATACAGCTGATTTTCGCGCTGGAGCTGTATATTCTCTATCCGGTCATCCGCGAAATCGCGCAAAAAGGATGCAAAACCTATCTTAACGAAAGGGCTCCCCGGTTTTCCGCGTTTATGGGAAAGGTCGGTGTCTGGCTGAAAAAAACATGTGTCGGCATAGTGAATCGCGTGAAGAAAATCGACGCCAGAAAGGCCGCCTCTGTGCTGCTCGTTCTCGGCGCCATGGTGTTAACCTATCTGATTGTTTACCTGATATTAATCGCGATTTTTGGGTCGTGATGTGACCGGCGGATAAATGGCATGGAAATTTCACCGCACCTATAGTATACTGGTATTGTACAAAATATTAAGAAATGGATGTATTTGTTATGAGAAAATCAAGCATGGTGTTAGGTCTTATCGGCGGCATTCTTGCGGTTTTGATCGGGCTGCTCATCATAGCGGGCGGCGCTTTCTTCACCGAGATGTTCCCGACAATGATGGAGTCGGAAATTTATTCCGCAGGCAGCGATTTTGAAGATTTTTCAAGTGCAGATATGGATATGATGAGCAGTGTTTTCACCGTCTTTTTTACTGCTTTTGGTGCTGCCATCCTCATCGCGGGGATACTCGGCGTCATCGGCGCGGCTGTAGTGAACAAAAATAACGTTCTGGCCGGTGTTCTCATGCTGCTCGGCGCCGCATTTACTTTCTTCACAGTCTATGCGTTTATCTCGTTCATCCTACTTCTGCTGGGCGGTATTTTTGCGCTGACCCGTGAAAAATCACCCAACGATCCGACCTTCAGCAAGGATTTTGAATAGTGTTTTGAACATCGTGTTTTAGAAAGAACCATCAGTAATCAAACTAATAATTAAAGCGCATGCGCCAAAGGATAGTCCGTTGGGTGCCATGCGCTTATTTTTTTTACAGTATTTTGGTATCGGTTTCAGTTAGTTGATTTTTTCAAACAGATAATATTCCTCATTGGCATTCGCCAGCGTATAGTCCGGGTCATTTTCCAGGTTCACCAATAAGCTGTCCGAATCCGTGACAATCAGGTGGGTGAATTGATACTTATCCAGAAAGTCCTTGTAGTACAGCCGTCCGGCCTGCAAGTCATAGTATTCTTTCATGATATCGTCGGTATGGTTGTTCTCGATGACAAACACCTCAGCCCGCGGGTCGATGTACGGCGCAATGCCTTCAAATTCGGCATACCCGCCGTCGTTATATCCGGTGTACAGTACCACCGGCTGGTTTGAGTCCTCCGCCTTGATGACGGCGATGGTTTCCTGCAGCATCTTAAGACTCTTCACGCTGTCCGTTTCCTGCGCGGGCACATAGAACACCCCGAAAATAACCACCGCAATGATCAGCCCCATCAGAACATTCTTCAGTATCTTTGTGCGCGGCGTGTCCTCATTCTCGGTGACCGGCGCCGACATATTCTTTAAATACCAGGCCAGTGGAAAGCTGCCGCAGATGGCGAACAGCAGAAAACTCCGAAGTGAGCTTAGCGCCATATACGCGGTGCCCACGGTCAGAAGGACATAGCGCAGTTTGGTGGTGCCCTTTTTGTGTAGGATATACCCCAAAACCACCAGGAACATAGCGAGTATCGCCACTCCGCCCACCACGTCATTGACGCTTGGGGGCTTCATCTCGGAAACCAGATAGCTGATCTCTATGTGCCCGTACGAGCGGAACAAATAGGTCATCGCGTCCCATCCATAAGGGTTGACAAACCCGGCCGCCAGCATGGCCGCCGCCGCGATAAACAATCCAATCTTCGGGTATCCTTCTCCGCAGATTTTACCCAGCTTAAACCCGAATGCGTCGATGAGATAGGGTCCCATGATGATGAACAGCATGGGCCACATGGCCGCGTGCATGTTGACCAGGAGGGCCGAGAGCACAGGCAGGAAGAATAAATAGCGCTTCTTTTTTTCAATAGTGAAGCTTTCCAAGAGGTACAGCTCAATCAGCAGAATTAGTGTCGAAAAAATTGATGGGCGCGACGTCAGCCAAACGCCCAAAAGCAGACTGACGCAGAAGACGACAATGGATGAAACAAAGAAATACCCGTCCGACACCTTCATGCACAGTTTATACAGCACGAAGATAATCAGCGTGTAACACACGACGACCAGCAGTTTTAGCCCGATATCACCAAACGTGCTGTAAAGCAGCCAGAAGATGACCGCGGACAACCATTGCTGCATGACAAACGCCATGCCGTGGTGGATGGTGAAGGGTTCGATATAGGGGATGCCGTGCAAAACCACATACCGGCCGCTGTTTAAGATGAACCATACGTCGTTATCGAAATTGCCAAACACCAGCAGGAGCGGCAGAAATATGATGGCGATGAATATGGGCCGGTCTTTCCTGCCGATATCATTGCGATGATTCAGTAAATTATCCATGAGCTTTGTCCTTTGTCTGTCGTGTTTTTCGTCGTTATATATCCGCACGGGCGCACCCAATTTGGTCTGGCGGGTTTACCCTAAAACCAATATACCCCGCATCACTTTTTTTCAAACAGCGAATAGCTGTCATTTGAATAGGCTAACTGATAATCTGTATCGTTTAAAAGATCAATATATAGGATATCGTATTCGGTGACAATCAGATGCGTAAACTGGTACTTGGCCAGAAAATCCCTGTAGTACAGCCGGCCCGTCTGAAGGTCATAATATTCCTGCATCACGTCGTCCTTTTGGTTGTTTTCGATGACAAAGACCTCGGCGCGCGGGTCGATATACGGCTTTAAACCCATAAACTCGGCATAACTGCCGTCGTCGTATCCGGTATACAGCACAATCGAATTGACGTCGCCTTCCGCCAGAATCGTGTCGATGGTCTCGTCCAACTCCGTAAGCTGGGCACTGCTTTGCTTAAAGGTTTCCGGCTGGTAGAAAAATCCCATCAGCGCCACGGCGATGATCAGGACAAAGAGCGCGGATTTCAGCACGTGTTCGCGCCGCGTGGTTTCTTCTTGCGAAATATTCACTTCCAGATTCTTCAGGTACTCGGCCAGCGGAAAACCGGCACACACGGCAAACAGCACGGCACTGCGCTGGGAGCTTAACGCCATATAGGCGGTGCCAAAAGTCAGAAGCACATAGCGCACGTTTGTCTTTCCTGTTCTGTGCAGCAGATAGGCCAGAAAGACCAATAGAATCGCGAGAAAAACCATGACGCCGACGGGCTCGGTGACTGTCGGCGGCCGCATTTCGGCCACCACCTGGCTGATCTCAGGATGTCCGTATGAGCGCTTAAGGTAGGTCATGCCCTGCCAGCCGTATGGATTGGCGAGGCCCGCGGCCAGCGAAACGCCGGTCACAATGAGCAGTGTCTTTTTCTCATACCCCTGCCCGGATATCTTACCCATCTTAAACCGAAAGGCGTCGATAATATAGGGGCCGAGCAGGATGAAAAAAATCGGCCACATGGATGCATGCAGGTTAATCAGCAGAATTGATAGAATCGGGATAAAAAACAGATAGTGCTTTTTCTTGCTTTGGATAAAGCTTTCCAAGAAGTAGACTTCCAGCATGAAAATCAGTGTGGAGAACAAAAACGGGCGGCAGGACAGCCACACGCCGAACAGCAGACTGGCGCCAAAGGTGATGATGGCCGAAACAAAAAAGTAGTTTCCCGACAGCTTCATGCAAAGCCTGTACAGGACAAAAACCGTCAGCGCAAAAAAAAGCACCACCAGCAGCTTAAGCCCCGCTATGCCAAACGCGCTGTATGTGCCCCAGAAGATGACGGCAGACAGCCACTGCTGCATGACGAACTCAAAGCCCTGATGCAGCGTGAAGGGTTCGATCACCGGAATCCCTTGCTGGACAACATACCGGCCGCTGTTCAGCAAAAACCAGACATCATTGGTGAGGTCCCGCCACACCAGCAAAACCGGCAAAAAAATAATCGCAATAAATATGGGCCGGTCTTTCCTGCGGATATCATTGCGATTCTTTAATATCTCGTTCACTTACTTCTTCCTCTGCTCGTCCGCGTTTTTTTCCTCGTGGTACTCCGCTTCGGCGTTCACCTGCCAGAGGCGCGTTTTGTCAGTGCTGCCCGCGGCAATCGTATCCACCGCTTCAATCGCGGTCAGCATGGAGTGGTCCATGTTGTTGTACCGATGCTGGCCGTTCCGGCCGATGCAGAACAGATTGGAAAAGCCGTCCAGATAGTCTTTCACCGTGTCAAAGCGGTCGTATGTGCCGAAGTACGCCGGATAGGCTTTTTCCACATTGATGCGCACGGTGTCCAGAACGCTTCCGGCTTCGATCAGCCCAATCTTCACGGCTTCTTCCTCGGCCATCGCCGTAAAGTCCTTGTCGGACGCGTTCCACATGGCGTCGCCTTCCTGACAGAAGTATTCAAGGCCCACCCAGACGGTATTCTGGAAGTCCTTCACCATATACGGCGACCAGTTATTGAAAATCTGTACGCGTCCCATCTTCACATCCGGCTCCTGCACATATATCCAGCAGTCGGGCACGATGTCGCCCACCGTTTTGATGCCCGAGGTGTTTTTAATCTTGAGTTTATCCACCAAAAGTCCCACCGTGATAAAATCGCGGTAAGGCAGCTGTTCGGCGATTTCGCCGACTTCCGCCGGCACTTTGGCGTCCAGCGCCGCCACCAAATCCTTCACCGGCATGGAGGAGATGAAATAATCCGCCTTCAGCGTTTTCTTCTTGCCTTTGGAGGCAATTGTTACCGATTCGATTCTATTCTTTTGGGTCTCAATGCCGACCACCGTGCTTTCGCTGATCATCTCGCCGCCCGCATTCATCACTTCCTGTGCCAGCGTTTCCCAAAGCTGACCCGGACCGTATTTGGGATAGAAGAACTGTTCAATCAGCGACGTTTCCACATTCTTTTGCGCGATGTCCTTGCCTTGAAAGGGTTTGGACAGCATATGCCAAAGCGCCTTGCCCAGCGAAAAGCCCTTGATCCGCTGAGCGCCCCAGTCCGCCGAAATCTCATTGGGGTATCTGCCCCAGACTTTATAGGTGTAGTCCTTAAAGAACATCTGGTACAGCGTCTTGCCGAAGCGATTGACCATGAAGTCCTCCAGCGTGACTTCCTTGCGTTTGGCGACCTGAGATTTTAAGTACCCCACGCCCGCCACCGCGGTGTTTTTAAGGCCCAGATTGGCTACCGTCTGCATCTTCAGCGAGATGGGGTAATCGAAGAATTTTCGCAAATACAGGATGCGCGAAACCCGCGTGCGAATCAGCAGGGCGTTTTCCTTTTCAGGATCGGGGCCGCCTTCGTGCACCGGCTTTTCGTTGCCAAGTAAAATATCATCGATGGATTGCTTTCCCTGCACGGGCAGCAGACTCTGCCACATATCCATGACCACCGTGCTCTTGGAAAAGAAGCGATGTCCGCCGATATCGATGCGGTTTCCGTTGTGGTTGACCGTGCGGGATATGCCGCCGACAAATGCGTTCTTCTCGATGATGATGGGATGAACATCTGTCTTTCTCAGCAATTCATAAGCCGCCGTGAGTCCGGCCGGGCCTGCGCCGATAATAATCGCATTTTTTTTCATGCTAAAAACCCTTCTCCCTTAATAAAGATTTTCCGGGCTTAACTTAAGCCGCTTTTTTGTTGAAAATCATAAATTTTCTCGCCAGATAGTTCCACATCAGGACGATGCCGGCCACGACGATTTTAACGATGAGATAGTTGATGGTTAAGACATCGACACCCAGTTTCATGCCGAATTCGTTCATAAAAAACCCGACCACGCCGATCAGCGTAAACAGAATTTTGTCCCTGCCGCTTTTCCCCTGATTGGTGTTTTTGGCCGAAGTAAAAACAAACTTGAGACAGAGCAGGTAGTTGGTGACGAGCCCGGCAAAAAAGCCCAAGGCTGTGGATATGTATAAGGAATATGGGACATCTTTTAGGATATGGCTGTGGCACAGATACAGAACACCGAAGTCGACCAGAAACGCGACGCCGCCGACAAAGGCATAACGGATAAATTCAGTTGAAGCCTGTTTAATTTTAGTCGTGTCCAAAATGGTCTCCTCGCGTGTGTCATATAAAGCTGTACCTTTTGGTTGTATAATTATACCATGACTCGGCGCGTATTGCCATTCCCGATATCGCTTTTTTGCGGCTAAAACAATCGTAATCCGGCCGCCATTCATCCGCGACGTTCCCTGCGGCGACATTTGCTCTTCGCTCAAGAAAAGAACTAGCGCGTTCCTTCCTTGCCGTTCATGGTGTCCACCGCCGCCTGCCAGGCCGCTTTCTCTTCGGGTGTCCATTCCTCGTCCTTAAACCGATAATCGTTTTTTCGTTTTATCTCGGATAAGTGCCCCACCAGCGTCCGATACTTTTCCAGCGTCGCCTTCACAATCGCTTCGGTTTTTCGGCCGCCGAGGTGCATCACCAGAGCCAGATGCGGGATGCACAGCCGCCCGCCCGCGGCATACCGGCCAGAAAAATCGGCTTCGGCATAAGCCTCGATAAATGCCGAAACATAGATGGCTTCGGCCTCTTTCTCCCGAACGCAGAACAGGCAATTCTCGTTCGTCTGATTCAGGCTGTTTACTTTCCTTGGCGCGGTCTCGATCGTTTCCATGGCCAGTGCGATGAAATCGGAATAGAGGATGGCGTGCGCCAGCGGGTCACCCATTTGGGCCAGTCTGTGCGCGTGCCGGGCGCAGAAGCTCCTCGCATGGTATAGCCGCTTTCGCGTATCCAGATCGTTGATGCCTTCATACAGCAGGTTTTCCATGCCCTTCGCCGTCCCCGCATCCAACTGCTCGCAGATTGGGCACTGAAGATCATGCATATGGTCATACAGTTTATGCCGCGCGATGTTTCTGTCAGTCATCTTCCGCCTCCGAATTCTTTAAATATCTGCATATAAAATCACCGGCTTTCGCTGCGGCTAATCCTTATCTTTGACCAGAACGAAATAAATAAAAAAATAAATACAGCACAGGGCTCCCGTGATATAGCATACCCAGGTACTGATAAAATAAAAAATAATGGAGACTGCACCGCATAGAACTGCATAGGGCAGATATTTATCCATGTTTCCTCCACAGCCTGATATTCGGTTCGCTTGAATTTATTCTGCCGATTGTACTTATAATATGATATTATATCATGCCTGCCCACCCCTGTCAGTAAACCGCCCCTGACCTATATCGCCTGCTTTAGCGCGACAACCCGTTGAGAAAATCCGAAAGGCATGTTACCATAATAACCGTACATGGAGGAAATCAATCATGCGCCGTATCATCAGTCTGGTCATCATCGTGTTGCTTTGTGCTTCTGCCGTCGGTTGTGCCGCTTTTTCGGAGCCAGCAGGCATCGAGACTTCCGCATCTCCGACCGTTTCTTTCAGTGCGCCTGATCCGACCCCCACGCCCAGCCCTTCGCCGAGTCCGACGCCTGACGACGGCAGAACAACCATCGCGCCCGGTTTTTACTTTAAACCCTTGGACGATGAAATCAAAGCCCGCATTACCGGTTTAAGCTACCCCGAAGATGCGCAGGACAATATCACCTATGACGATTTAAATGTTGTCAATATTCTGCACTACAACTTTGAGGGCGAAATCTGCTTTGGCGAACTCATCGTCGCGGCCGATCTGGCGCCTGAAGTCACCGAAATTTTCTATCAGCTCTATCTGGCCGAATACCCGCTGACCAGCGTCATCCTGATCGACGAATTTGGCGGAAGTGAAGGAGACCGTGCTTCCATGACGGCCAACAACACTTCGGCGTTTAACTACCGGCTGGTCGCCGGCACCGACAAGCTCTCCAATCATGCCTTGGGCAGAGCAATCGACATCAACCCCATGATGAACCCCTATGTGAAGGGCAGCCATGTGTCCCCCAAAAACGGCGAGCCTTACGCCGACCGAAGCGTCATCCAACCCGGCATGATCGACAAAAACGATCTTTGCTATCAGCTCTTCACCGAGCACGGCTGGACTTGGGGCGGAGACTGGAAATCCATGAAGGATTATCAGCACTTCGAGAAGGAATAGGCCGAGGTTCTTCCCAGGTTGACTGCCCCCGTATTTTGCGTTTATTCCCAAAGAATGTACCGTGATGTATGTGTGAAAGTCAGTACCATGACGCATTCAAATGAATTAATTCAAAAAAAGCGTAAAATGCCAAATTCCAAATTGACGCCGCTTCGCCTGCGTTCTATAATAAATGAAAAGAACGCAATGCCGCTGACAGGTTAATAATACTTGTTTGAAGGCGGCAAGCCATAGGGTCAACCGACATCATATTGATTTCAACGAGGAAAGACGGCCTACCGAATAGATATTAGAAACGCGTAAATAACCACAGACTATTCAAGGTGCAAATAAGCATCTTTTTTTGTACCTTAAAAATTTTTTATCAATACGGAGGTGTATGATGTACATTGAAAAGTTAGGCAGTTTGCCGGACGCCGCAGTGAACAGCGCCGGCTGGGAGATTCGCGGCCTTAAACTGCTCATAAAAAGTCAGCTTCATACCCCGGAAAGTCTGGTGTTCACCGACATCCAAAGTGAATCGGACGCGGACGCCGTGGCCGCTTACTGTGGGAGCAGCGGCATGGCAACGGTGATTGTCCGTTCCTCTGTTTTTGGGCGGCATTCGGCGGCGCTGTATGACGACGACCTGTGCGAAGTGCGCGCCTACCTTTCCGGCGCGGACGAAATCGCAAACGGCATCTATGCGTGTATCCGCTCTTTCCGTGAAAAAACAACCCATTGCCGTCATCGGTTTTTTTGCTGTGCCGGGGCGCCCAAACTCGGGCTGGTGGTGCAGTCCGCCGATCATATCGGGGTTTTTGGAAAGTGCGCCACCGAGGATAAAAACGGCGAATCGGTGGTCGTGGTCCGCGCGCAGACGCCAGCCGACTCCACCCAGCATACCTATCGGATCCTTGAAAATGACGGCCGGTTTTTTATTGAAAACCCGAACGACGACGCACTGATCGGCGGCCCTGTCCTGACGCAAATCGCCAGAGAAGCCATGCTGGCCAGTCAGAGTACCGATCACATAATCACACTGATGCTCGATCCGCCGGATCCGCTCGAAGAACAAGGGCTTGTGACGTTGCACCCAGAGGATTTTAGGCAGAGCGAAGG
>CALMFG010000107.1 GCA_937863465.1 uncultured Clostridia bacterium | reverse complement strand
ATTCTAAAAACCCGCCTGTACGATATCGCCAAGCAGGAACAGGAAGCGGCTTTGAGCGAAAACCGCAAATCGCTGGTCGGCTCGGGCGACCGGAGTGAGCGCATTCGGACCTACAACTTCCCCCAGGGACGCGTCACCGACCACCGCATCAACCTGACGCTCTACAAACTGGACGCGTTTTTGGACGGGGACATCTATGAGATGCTGGAGGCCCTCTCCATCAGCGCCAAGCAGGACGCGCTCTCCAGTCAGGCGTAAACTTAAAAATGCAAAAAGCAGGGATGCCGTCATCTCTGCTTTTTTTTAGTTTCGAACAATCATCGTAATGCCCCATTTAATGTGACTGTCTCTGCCGAAGTGCGCCCAGATCAAACAGCTGTATTTCGGGTTTATGCTCCTCAACAATCAGCTTGACCACCGCTTTTTCGCCCTCGGTGAACATGATCTTCCCATAGAAGGTATCCGCGAAAAAGTCATAGATGCGTGCGCCGCTGAACGTGCCCGCCACCATCTCGTCCGCCGCATTGGCCACATAGCCCACCTTGCCGCTGCTCGGTACCCAGGCCGAAATCTCTTCCGAATACGCGTCCTTCTTTAAACACAGGAGCTTCCCGACCTCAAACGTGAAGTTTTGCAGGTCTTTTCGTTTGACTGTAATATACCTTTCCATTCGCTTTGTTCCCCTTTGCTTTAGTTTATGGAAGGAGTATATCGCTTTATGTGTCCCATAATTGGTACTCTATTGATATTGTGCCGCTGTTTTCTTGATGTGTTCCGAATACGCATCCACCACGTTCTGCGGGCTGGTCAGCTTGACACCGTCGGCCAGCTGAAAGACCCAGGCAAAAAAGGAGGGGCTCACGCGCACATACACGCGTGTTTTCAGCCACCCATCATCTTCAGTGATGGTGATGCTCTTGCCGAAACGGTCGATAAACACCCCGATGAGGTTGGGCCGAAACGCCATCGTAATCGGCTGTTCCTCGCCCCCGAACATCGAGAAGGTCTGCCGTGCGTAATCCGCCGGATGAATCTTCTCGGGCAGCACGGCGGCCGGTTCATCCAGAATTTCAATCCCGCGCATCTTATCCACACGAAAATGGGACAGCGCCTCATAGCGCGGGTGATAGGCGATGAGATAATAGTTCTCATCCTCCCACAACAGCAGGTACGGGCTGACCCGGTACTGCTCGCCGTTCCTTTTGGGAACCAGTTCCTTGTTCAGCGCGTATTCGTAGTACAAAAATCCAATCTGGCGTTTTTTCTCGATTGCTTCGTGCAGCGTGTCGGTATTATAGTAGATCGACTCATTGGAGGACTTCACACGATCCAGGTAATGCACCTGCCGTTTCAGCTGTTTTGCGCTGTGCTCGCTGGTGAGTTTCCCCAGTTTCTCTATCAGCACCTTGCTCTTCTTCTCGGTGATGAATTTGGACGACGCCACCGCGTCGGCCAACAGCTTCAACTCAGCCATATCAAAGTCCCGTGCACCCACGAAAAAGCCGTTTTTCGGCGCAAGAATGATATCCAGCCCATATTCTTTGAGTGCGTTAATATCGCGGTAAATCGCCTTTCTTTCGGCCGATATGCCCTCTGCCGCCAGCGCTTCCACCAGCGCCTCGGCGGTCATGGTGTGCGCTTCGTCGGTTTTGTTCAGAAGGATGTCCATCAGTACCAGCAGTTTCAGTTTTTGGTTTTGTGTCCGCATATGGGAACCTCATGTTTTAAACTTGTTCCCATTATATTTTGTTTTTTGGCCAAAGAAAAGAGAACAGCATGCGAAATTTGCAGACGGCTATACAATACGCCATGCGGCTGATAAAATTAATCTGAAAATCTTAAATTATTCTCTTGCTCATGACGCAGCGTCATCAGATATCATGAAATCATCAGGAGGTGATTTGATGTCACAATACTCAACAGGGGAGCTGGCCAAGCTGTGCGAAATCTCGATACGCACCGTCCAGTTCTATGATACCAAGGACTTGCTTTCACCCACGGCTTTTTCCGAAGGCGGACGACGACTGTATTCTGAAGAAGACTTAAGACAGATGCGGCTGATTCTGATGCTGAAAAGCCTGGGGCTGTCGCTGGAGTCCATCAAGGGTGTCCTTAAAAGCCCCGCGCCCGGTAAAATTCTGCTCTTGCTTTTGGATGAACAATTGAAGCGGATTGATGCCGAGCTTGATGAGCGAGAGGCTCAGAAACGGGCAATCAGTGAGATTAAGAAGAATATCAGTCTGCCCGAGCCAATCCCTGTTAATTCAATCCGTGACATTGAGGAAATGATGAAAAGTAAAAAACAATTAAAAAAAGTTCATGGCGTGATGCTCGCCATCGGTATCGTCATGGATATCTTCCAGCTCTTCGCGCTCTACCTTTGGATCTTTAAGGGTCAGTGGCTGCCGTTTGTCATCTTGATGCCATTCGTCATCGCGATGGGATGGCTGATGGTACGGTACTATTACAAGAATACCGCCTATATTTGTCCCGATTGCGGCACAGCGTTTAAGCCAAACAAAAAAGAATTCTTTTTTGCCAAGCACACGCCCAAAACGCGCAAGCTGACCTGTACGCACTGCGGCCATAACGGCTTTTGCGTCGAGGTGGCTAATCCCGAAACCATTCAGTAACTCAGCCAAAAACAGCCCCGCCGTCTCCGGCAGGGCTGTTTTTATGTTGTTTTGATTTTTCTATGCCGCGGGTGTTTCGCTTGGCTCGGCCGGCACATCTGTGGGTTCT
>CALMFG010000106.1 GCA_937863465.1 uncultured Clostridia bacterium | reverse complement strand
ATTCTTGCTAAAATAAAGAAGGAGGGTACATATATGAAGAAGTTAATGTTTGCGGCAGCTGCAGCGATGAGCACCATTTTTGCAGCACTGATGGCAACCTCGGCTTGCTGGTTCTGGTTTTACCAGCCGGAAGAACCCAAATCTTTAAGAGAAGACTAACGAATAAGACTTGAGCGAGGAAAATACGCGAGGGCATTTCTATGCCCTTGCGTATGCCTAGTTGATTGATTAAGGATAGAGAATCGTGACTAAAATTCAGACTTCAAAGACCAAACGCCTTAATGAAATTCTCTCGATCGTTAAACTATTCGCCCTGCTGTTCTCGGGTGTCGGACTATATGTCTCCACCTACGGAAAAACAGAAGGCGGATCTTCGAGTTTGCTTGCGCCTATTTCGTTGATGGCGATATTTGCACTTATTTATATTTTCTGGTCGAACGTATCGCTGAAGAATCTGGAACAAAAGCACGTTAAGCTGATTCAGTACATTGAGAATTATCTGTTTGTTCTGATTTTTGCCGCAGTCATCTTCTATTCCGGAGCATTCGAATCAAAAAACAAGTTCCTGTTTCTGTTTATTATCATATCATCCAGCATACAGCTGGGAATGCGTGCCGGCCTGACCACAGCGTGTGTCTCGTCGGCGATTGTTCTGGGGTTTGACCTGATTGGCGGGCAGGGGCTCGTGGTCAACACCTTTTTTGAAGCGGATTTGGTTATCGCCGCGCTGTTTATCATCATGGCCTGGCTCATCGGCCATTATGTGAATATCGAGAAGGAGTTTTTCGAGCGCATGGAAAATCTGGCGCATACCGACGAACTCACCGGCCTTTATAACCACCGCTATTTTTATGACACCTTAAGAGAGAATATTCGATACAACAAAAAGGCACGTTCGCTGTCTCTGGTCTTTTTAGACGTGGACAGCTTTAAGTATTATAATGACCTCTTCGGTCACCAGAAAGGCGATTCGGTACTGATCGATATTGCGGAGATTCTGCAAAAAAACGTGCGGCCGACCGATGTGGTGGCGCGGTACGCGGGGGATGAATTTGCCATTTTGATGCCAGAAGTCGATGAAGAGGAAGCGGTGAAAACCGCCGAGAAAATACGGCGGCAGATTGAGGAGAAGCGCTTTGACGGGCAGGAGAATATGCCGGACCGCAACCTGACAGTGTCGGTGGGTGTGTCGGTCTATCCGCACAAAGCCAGTTCCGAGCATGCGCTGATTAAATCGGCCGATGATGCCCTGTACCGGGCCAAGTTCTTCAACAAGAACCGCGTGGAATCCTATATCTCGATTCTGGATGCTTTAAAAGAGGATATTGAAGAAGAGCACATCGACCTTGTGACATCCATGAAGACCCTGATTACCATCATCAACTCCAAGGACCGTTACACCTACGGCCATGTTGAGCGCGTGGTCATCTATGCCAAGATGTTTGCCGACTATCTTGGCTTGTCACCCGAGGACAAGAACACCCTGATTTACGGCGCCTATATGCACGACCTCGGCAAAATCAACATTCCCGAAGAGGTGCTGAACAAGCAGATGCCGCTGACCAAAGACGAGTGGGAAATGATTAAAATGCATCCCGCAAACGGTGTCAAGATTGTCGAGCCGGTCAATCCGCTGAAGAGCACCATCCCGATCATCCTGCATCACCATGAGCGCTATGACGGAACGGGTTATCCGGACCGGCTGAAAGGGGAGGAAATTCCCTATCTGGCGCGTGTGCTCACCGTCATCGATTCCTTCGACGCCATGACGTTTAAACGCTCATACAACGAGAAAAAGACGTATGACGACGCCATCGCCGAAATTCGCGCCTGCAAAGGCGCGCAGTTCGACCCCGACCTGGTCGAAAAATTCATCGCGGCGTTTGAAAAGAACCGCGATCGGATTGCGGAGCTGTAAGCGGATATGGACGGAAAAACAGCCCGCTCCAATTTTTTTATCATCGGCCATCTCCTGATTCTATTTTTGATCTCCGCGATTCTCACAACCAATAGTCAACTTCTCAGCAACCCGTGGGTTGCTTTTGCTTATTACCTGCTTTTGGTCATCCTGCCCGTGTTGGTGTTCATTCGCATTTTTGAACACGGCAGACCCTGGATTGAACTTGGGTTTACCAGCCGGCCGCTCAAAGGTATCGCCATAGGGCTGATTATCGGCGGTGTGATTGGCGGCATATTTTTTCTGCTCGGGCACTTTGTTTTTAAGAAAAGCGGTGCGTCAACCACCTGGCTGGCGGTTCTCGGCACGGGTTTTGCGGGATGCGCCGAGGAGATTCTGTTCAGAGGTTTCATCTTACCGCGCATGATGAACCAGATGGCCTTCGTCAAAGCGAATATTCTGGTCTCTTTGTTGTTTGCCGCCCTGCATGCGGCAGCGCTGATGGTCAGCGGCACGGCGATACTACCGCAGATGGTTTTGCTGGTCATCGTCAGCCTGTGGCTGGGTTATATCTTTAAAAAAACGCGTTCGATTTGGGCCGTGATGCTGACCCACGCGCTCTATAATCTCTCCGTATTACTCTTCCTGTAAAACCACCATGCGTTGCGAAAGATTTCGGCCAGTATTGGCTTTTTCCCCGCGTTGCCGATATAATGGAAGAGCGTATTCGGAGCACCTGACCGGCGCGGGAAAGGCGGGAATCATGCGGCAGATTGTGGACAGCGAATATATCGATATGAGCCATATCACGCCCGACAATTTCTGGGTGGCACTGGAGCATTTGGGCCGCTACACCTATGCCGCGTGGCTGGTGGGAAAGCGCAGGTTTAAAACCGTACTCGACGCCGGATGCGCCAACGGATTCGGGTGCGAGAAATTGGCCGAAAATGCCGAGCATGTTGTGGGTGTGGATATCGGAGCGGGCCTGATCGATGCGGCCCGTAATCGGAACTGTGCGAAAACAGACTTTCATGTGCTGGATTTGGATGCTGCAGACTGGGCCCATGTGCTGGGAGATATGCGCTTTGACGCCGTCACCTGCTTTGAGACCATCGAACACGTCCAAAGCCCCGAACATCTGCTGGGGGCCTTGCATGCGCGGCTGAATCCGGGCGGCAGACTGCTGCTGTCGGTGCCGTCGGCCGAATACGAGCCGCTGGACGAAGAAGGGAAACCGATTAACCCCTACCATCGGCATGTGCTGACGCGGGAAGCGTGTGTGAAACTGTTTCAGGCATCCGGCTTTAAAGTGGAGAAGGTTTTAGGCCAGCCTGGCTTAAACCGGCTGATGCGCCGGCACAATACGTTTTGCTCGCGCCAGCCCGAATTGGCGCCTTTCACCACCGAAAGCTTTCAAATTACGCCGCAGTCGCTGGAATATTATATCTGGATGTTCGCCATGCCCGAAAAAGGCGGGATTAAGGACGCTTATTCGCTGATATATATCTTAAGACCGTAAAATATCCTGCAAATCTGCCCGAAAGGGCTCTTTTTATGCCACTAAATCAGAAAAAATTATTGAATATCAATAAAACGTTATTGACATGACCGAATAGACGCGTTTATAATGCTGTTGTGAGGTGATGATATGAAAAATTTCAGTCAAAGTATTTTTACACAAATCATTGGGTATCTGGTTCTGCTGATTATCTTAATTACCATCGCGGCCATTGCCTTGCTGCCTTATGTGGTGGCCTGGTATTTGCGCGACATGGGCGTTGCCGACAGCCAATGGACGACGAATGTCCTGCTGGGTCTGTTGTATCCTTGCGGCCTGCTGGCGCTTCTGACCGAATGGGAAGTGTTCCGCATCTTCCGTTCGCTGTCTCAGAACAACCCGTTCATTATCCAGAACGTCAAGGCATTCCGGCGCATCGCCATCTATCTGTTCGGCATCGCGGTGATGTTTATCATCAAAATTTGCCTGCTGAACACGCTGATGACCATGCTGGGCGCATTTGCCTTCATCGTGGTGGGGCTGTTGATGCTGGTGCTGTCCGACGTTTTCCATCAGGCGGTGGTTTACAAAGAAGACAACGACCTGACCATATAAGGGGGTGACGGACATTGAGTATTATTGTTAACGTAGATGTGATGATGGCAAAGCGTAAGATGCGCGCCGGCGATTTAGCCGAAAAGGTGGGCATCACCAATGCCAATCTATCCATACTAAAAAACGGCAAAGCCAAGGCCATTCGCTTTTCCACGCTGGAAGCGATATGCAAGGTGCTGGACTGCCAGCCGGGCGACATTTTGGAATACAGGGGTGATAAAAATGAGCAATGAATATATTATGGATGATAAAAAAGCGGCGGAAGTGAAGTCGGCCCGAAGCGAAACTTTTGCGGATGTGCGGCAGAGTTGGGTGGCGGTGGTTTCT
>CALMFG010000105.1 GCA_937863465.1 uncultured Clostridia bacterium | reverse complement strand
GTTTGGGTCAGCGGCTGGTTGTTGTTTTTTTCGGAAAAATCCTTCGCTTGGTTCAACGCGCGGCTGACCACCGAAAATTTCTCGTACAGCTTTAGTTCGGACTCCAGTTTGGCGAGTTTCTCACTGCCCCGCTTGATGAAATCCAGCGCCGCCTGACGCGTGATGCCGGTCTCTTCGGCTATCTCGGACAGGGACATATCCTCGTTATAGTACATGCCGAGGATTCCAATCTGCTTTTCGGTGAGCGTAAAGCCGTAAAAATCCAGCAATACGCCGTACTTTAAATCCTTTGACATATCCGTCTCCAGACAATAAAAAAGTGTAAAGCGATAACTCTTTACACTGGTATTATACAGGTTAATTCGCCTGTGTCAAGTCTTTTTTCTTTACAGACTATTCTTCGTCGTCCTCATCGTCTTCAAAAAAAATATCCTTGAAGATGGACCATGCTTCTTCCAGTTCCACGGGATTTTCAATCGGGATATAGGCTACATCCTCGCCGTCTTTCTCTTCAATTTTGAAGATATAGACGCCCGCTTCCTCATCATCGTTTTCCACGATGTCGCCAAAAGCAATGTAATGCGTGTTTTCGTGTTCAAAGGTCAAAAGGTGTTCCACTTCAAACGCGTTGCCCGCGTCGTCAAACAGCTCTATTTTCTGATTTTCATCCATCATTTTTTTCTCCTCTTTTTTATCTATTGGGGTGTGCGTCCATATAGGACTGTAAAATTCGCATGGAGGCCAGCATATCGGTCACTTCGCGCCGCTTTTTCCGGCTGACATCCGCATCAATCATCAGCCGTTCCACTTCGCGGCTGGTCAGGCGTTCGTCCCAGAGCTTAACCGGAAGGCCGGTAAACTCGCTAAGCGCTTCGGCAAATACTTTCATCTTCTCGGCCTGCGGCCCCACGCTGCCGTTCATGTTTAACGGGTTCCCGCACACGATGGTGCCCACCTGCTTTTCCTTGATGATCGCCGCGATATATGCAAAATCTTCGGTTTCAGTGCTTTTGCGGTTGTAGTTCTCTAAACCCTGTGCTGTGATATGCAGCGGGTCGCTTACCGCGATACCGATGCGTTTTTCGCCCACATCCAGCGCTAAAATACGGTTCAAATATTTCTCCTCTAAATCACTTTAATCGCCAGTTCCCTGCATCCCGCCGCGCAGTAGGAGCACAGCACACAGCGGCTTTTGTCTACAATAACTTTTCCGTCGGTCAGTGTCAACGCTTTCTGCTGGCACCGCGCCACACATGTGCCGCACTGCGTACACCAGTCATGGTGGATAAACAAATTGCGCTCCAGCTTTTTTGTGTTGTTTTCCAGCTCGTCTGAGGGTTTTCGCCCCTCAAACAGCGCGATATTGTATTTCAGTTCGTCCGAGTTCTGCATGCCCACGGCCACAGATTCCATGCCCGGCACATTCAGAGCGTAGTCAATCGCCGCTTTTCGGCTGGATATCAGATGTCCGCCGCCCAGCGCCTTCATGCCGTAAACGCCGATGCCGCTTTTGCTGGCTTCCAGAATCGCCGCTTCCATATCCTCACGCATCCCGTCCACAATGCCGAATCCGTCCTGGTTGCAGATGGCGTGGATGACGTCGATATCGCCGTGCTTGACGGCGGCCTTAACACCCGCCACATAGTGTGTGGATATCCCGAAGGCTTTGATGACGCCTTCCTGTTTCTTTTTCAAAAAAAAATCGATCGCTTCCCGGTGCCCTTTTAAAGTGAGCGCACTTTCCTGCTCATGCAAAAGGAATAGATCGATAGTTTCGCGTTTTAAGCCGCTTAGGGCTTTATATAAGCTGTTTTGCGCCGTTATAATATCGTAGGCATAGCATTTAGTGGCAATCACCGCTTCGGGCCGCTTTTCAAACGCTTGTGCCAGAATATCGTAGTTATTATAAAGCTCGGCGGTATCATAAAAATTGATGCCGCTGTCCAGTGCTGCGTTCAGCAGTTTGGCC
>CALMFG010000104.1 GCA_937863465.1 uncultured Clostridia bacterium | reverse complement strand
TCCATAAGCATCGATTACAGGCGCAAAGTATCGAATTACCTCAGCTGATTCTACGAGAAAAATCAAGACGATCAGCCAAATCCGGAGAAAATAACTTTTTTTCTTGAAAACGATGCCGATATCATCAAAGTCAGAATTCATGGGAACCTTATAAAAGTACTGTAGTATGTCCGGACGCGCACCTTCACCGCTCGCCAAAATAATATTATTGAGGAAGTTATAAAACGATGCTACCCCCGAAAAAACGAAAGCGGATGCACATCGTGCAGGGCATTGTCGTGCTGCTCTTTGGGCGCACTGTCGTCCATAAAGGTGGCGCGCACCACCGTGTTCTTGCCGAATTTTTGGTTGATTCTATCCTTGGCGAATTCGAGGTTCTGCTTTTTTCGGATATCCTCGCGCTCGAAAAAGCAGACCTGCGCCGTATGGTAGATGGGCATGAATTCGGAGGCGCGGATGCCGATGGAGCGGATGGGGCGGCCTTCAATCTGCCAGTGCTGACGAAAAAGCGCCATACTGATGTCGGCGATTTCGTCCGAGACAAAGGTGGGGGTTTCCAGCGTCTTTTGGCGGCTGATGTACTGGAGCGAGTTATCCCGCAGGTAGATGGTGATACAGCCCGCGCAGACTTCTTTTTCCCGCATCCGTGCGCTGACCATCTCGGCCAGCATCAGAAAAGCGATTTTCACATCATCATCGCAAACTAGGTCGCGCACCGTGGTCATGGAGTTGCCGATGCCTTTGAAGCCGAAGGCATGATCCACGGCTTTCACAGCGGAATCATCCACGCCGTTGGCGAAATCCTTCAGCATCAAACCGTTTTTGCCCAGCAGGTGCTTTAGGACTTCGGGCGACGCGCACGCCAGCTCACCGATGGTGGTGATGGCGATTTTGCTCAGCTTTTTTGCCGTGGCATAGCCCACGCAGAGCAGTTCGCCGACCGGCAGAGGCCAGATGAGGCTTTGGTAGTTTTCACGCGAGATGGTGGTGACGGCGTCGGGCTTCTTGTAGTCGCTGCCCAGTTTGGCAAACACTTTGGAAAAAGAAACACCGATGGAGACCGTGAGGCCGGTCTCTTTTTTGACGGCTTCTCGGATGGCGTGGGCCGTCTTGGTGCCGAAGGCGATATCTTTGCCGTGTTCGGAGATATCCAGCCAGGCCTCATCGATGCCGAAGGGCTCGATATTGCCGGTGTAGCGGTAGTAGATTTCCTTGACGCGTTCGGAATACTGCACATACAGCGCATAATCGGGCTTCAGCAGAACGAGGTCGGGGCATTTTTGCATGGCCTTCCAGATGGGCTCGGCTGTCTTGACACCCTTGATTTTGGCGGGCATGTTTTTGGCCAGAATGATGCCGTGCCGTTTTTCGGGGTCTCCGGCCACAGCAACAGGGCCGTCCGCCAGATCGGGGTGTTGGGTCAGCGAGGCTGTGGCAAAAAAGTTATTCAGGTCGCAGTGCAGAATGAGTTTATCCATCGTGGACAAAATTACCCTCTTAAAAATAAATCCCCCGGCGGGCAGCCGCGTGCCCGGACAAAAAGAATAAAGCGAGCTACCAAAGGGGGGAAGGTTAGTTCGCTTTTCTAAAAATAAAGATTGTGTTTTAGACGGCAAACTGACGAATGAAAGCCGTTTAAAGAATGATTGTTCGTATGGTCTTATTATAAACAGGAACAAACGTTTTGTAAAGTGTTTTTTTCAAAAAAACTGAAAATATTTGTTCGGGGTATCATGCGGGCAGGGGATATAGTATAATATGACAGAACGGAAATAGAAGTTATCATATCTCAAGAAAAGCGGTGAAAGAATGAAAAAAATACGAAAAGCGATTATTCCGGCGGCAGGTTTGGGCACGCGGTTTCTGCCCGCTACCAAGGCACAGCCGAAAGAGATGCTGCCGATTGTCGATAAGCCGACCATCCAGTACATCATTGAAGAAGCGATTGCTTCGGGCATTGAAACCATCTTGATTATCACTGGCCGCGGCAAGCGTGCGATTGAAGATCACTTTGACCGTTCATACGAGCTGGAAACCGAGCTTTTGCGGGAAGGCAAGGCCGACCTATATAAACTGGTCGATGAGATTGCACATCTGGTAGAGCTCTACTTCGTACGGCAGAAAAGCCCGAAGGGCTTGGGGCACGCCATCCATTGCGGCAAGGATTTTATCGGTAATGAGCCCTTCGCTGTGCTGTTGGGTGACGATGTGGTGGTGAATAAAGAAAAACCGGCGTTAAAGCAGCTAATCGATGTATACAATGAAACTGGGAAATCGGTGCTGGGCGTCCAGCGTGTGGACGAAGCGAGCATCTCCAGCTACGGTATCGTTGACCCCGCCGAAACCAATGGAAACGTGACGCGCGTCAAGGCATTGGTGGAAAAACCCAAAGTGAATCCGCCGTCCAATATCGCCATCTTAGGCCGATATATCATCACGCCGCGCATATTTGAGATTCTGGAAAATACACCGCCCGGCGTAGGCGGGGAGATTCAGATTACCGACGCGCTCAACATGCTGGCCGCCGAAGAAGCAATGTACGCCTGCGAGTTCACCGGCAAACGGTATGATGTTGGTTCAAAAATCGGCTTTTTGAAAGCCACTGTGGAATTCGCTCTGGACAGGGACGACTTAAAGGATGAATTCGGCGCTTACTTAAAAGAGATTATCAAAGATAAGGAATAGACATGAGCATTATCAGGGATATCCGTCTGGCTCCCGAAGGGGAGAAAAAAATTGAATGGGTCAAAAAGCATATGCCGGTACTCAAGGGCATTGAAGCGGAGTTCGTCAAATCCAAGCCTTTTAAGGGCGTTAAAATCGCGATGGCGATTCATCTGGAAGCCAAGACCGCCTACCTCGCACAAGTACTGGCGGCGGGCGGCGCCGAGATGCGCGTGGCGGGCAGCAACCCGCTCTCCACACAGGACGATGTGGTGGCCGCTCTGGCTAAAAGCGGCATCGAAGTGTTTGCGACGCATGCCTGCAACCCGCGGGAATATGTCGCGTATATCGCCGAAGTCATCAAAGGGGACGTGGATTTGGTGCTGGATGACGGCGGCGATTTGACAGCCGAGATTCATAAGGACGCCAAAAAAGCCGAGCGCGTGCTGGGCGGCGCCGAGGAAACCACCACCGGCATCATCCGCCTGAAAGCCAGAGCCAGGGCAGGGCAATTAAAGTACCCCATGATGAGCGTCAATGACGCCGACTGCAAATCACTTTTTGACAATCGCTATGGTACCGGTCAGTCGGCCTGGGATGGCGTGATGCGGGCAACCAATCTGGTCATCGCGGGCAAATGCGTGGTGGTTGGCGGGTACGGTTGGTGCTCCAAAGGCATAGCCGCCAAGGCCAAGGGTCTGGGCGCGCGGGTTATCGTGACCGAAATTAATGCCATTAAAGCCATGGAAGCCGTGATGGACGGATTTGACGTGATGCCGATGGATGAAGCCGCGCCGCTGGGCGATATCTTCATCACGGCCACCGGATGCACCGACGTGGTGACCACCAAACACTTCAAGATGATGAAGGACGGAGCGATTCTGGCCAATGCCGGACACTTTGATGTGGAGGTCAATGTGGCCAAACTGGAAGCGTGCTCGGTGGGCAAGAAAGAGATGCGCAAGAACATCATGGGCTACATTCAGGACGACGGTCGGGTTTTGAACCTTATCGCCGAAGGCCGGCTGGTGAATCTGGCCGCGGCGGACGGACATCCGGCTGAGATTATGGACCTTTCCTTTGCCTTGCAGGCCCTAAGCCTTAAATACGTCCTTGAGCACTACAGGGAGCTGCCGAACGATGTGATTCCCGTACCGCGGGAGATCGACTACGAAGTGGCCGTGAGAAAGCTGGCGGGTATGGGCAAAACAATTGACACACTGACGAAAGAACAGATCGATTATCTGAACGCGTAACGTAAAAGAAGGACAGAGCATGACGATACTGATAAAAAACGCCTATATACTCACCATGAGCGCCTCCGACGAAATCATCGAAAGCGGTTGTGTGCTGATCGAAGGTGAAAAGATAGTTTTTGTGGGCGAAAAAGAAAATCTGCCCGAAACCCATGCCGATCGCGTGATTGAGGCGTGCGGGAACATCATCATGCCAGGCTTCGTCAACGCGCACACTCATCTGCCCATGACGATATTCAAAGGGTACGGCGAAGGCCTGCCGCTGGACCGCTGGCTGAACGAGAAAATCTGGCCGGCCGAGGATCGGCTGACGCCCGAAATTTCGTATTGGTCGTCCCTGCTGGGTTTGATTGAGATGGTCAAGAGCGGCACGACCGCTTTTTTGGATATGTACATGGGATATGACGGGTTTGCCGACGCGGTGAAAGCCAGCCGGATGCGCGCCACGTTCACCCGCGCTATTGTGGATTTTGGCGACGGAAGCGGCGATCGTCTGGAGGATTCCGAAGCGTTGTACCGCAAGTATCACGGTGTCGGGAACTTAAGCGTCATGATGAGCCTGCACGGCGAATACACCTGCACCGAGAGCACAGCGCGGAAAGTGGTGGATATGGCGAAGGACTTTGGCACCGGCATCCACGTGCACGTCTCCGAGACGCGCGCCGAGCACGAAGGCGCCGTTCAGCGGCATGGTCTAACGCCTTTCGGCTTTTTAAACAAAGTCGGCGCGGCCGATGTGCCGCTGGCGGCAGCGCACTGCGTGCATGTGACGGACAAAGACATCGCACGGATGGCCGAAAAGAACGTTTCGGTTTTGAGCTGCCCGCAGAGCAACCTAAAGCTGGGCAGCGGCATTGCGCCGGTGGCCAAAATGCTCGCCGCAGGTGTGAACGTGGCGGTGGGGACCGACGGTTCGTCCTCCAACAACAATCTCGACATGATTGAGGAGACCATGCTGGTCAGCCTCCTGCAAAGAGGCGTATCCCAAAACGCCAGCGCCGTCAGCGATATGCAGGCGCTGAAAATGGCGACTTGCGGCGGCGCGAAAGCACTGGGCAAGGCGGGCGAGATCGGGCAGATTCAGCCCGGCTTTTTGGCCGATATCATCATGATCGACACGACGGGCATCGCATTTACGCCGAAGAATGACTGGATATCCTGCATCTTAAACTCGGGCAACGGGCGGGATGTGGCCATGACCATGATTGGCGGAGAGATTGTCTTTGAAAACGGAAACGTGAATTTTGCCGATGAGGCGCAAACAAAGGAAAAGGTAAACAATTTTGCGAAACAGATCTGCTTATAAACATCACTTGATGAAACAATCCGCGGTTGTGATTCTTCTGGTTTTGATGATTCTGACTGCGGCGGCCTGTAACAAAGACGGCGGAGCCGAGTACTACACGGGCGATACGCCGGTGGGCGGGGGAAGCGTCACCGAGTCGCAGGCCATCAGTGTCAGCGATATCGACATCAGCTATTTTCAGGAGCAGAGCGAAATAGCCCTGCACTTTGCATATACGACCTATGAGGAAACGCAAAACGAATCGGGGCTGATATCTCTGCCCAAGTATGAGATTACCCTGCTGGAAGAACCCTATCGGCTGGCCATCAGCCTGACCGATGTGGACAGGGTCAACTACGTGGAAAAGAGCACATGGGGGCTGGGTGAACATGTGACCGGACTGTTTCGGTCGCGCATCAGCGGCTCTGACGTGACCACAATATATTTTGAGCTGACCGGGCCGGTCAAGTTTTTGGTGGACGAAGGGGACAACACTCTGCGCGTGCTTTTGCAGGGCGAAGACAGCACCGCAAGTAACAGCCACTTTGTGATGGTCAACGCGTTTGATGAGTACCTCAGCGGCGGAATTGATGATTCTCTGGGACTTAAGCCGGTACTGTGTGCCGACGGAGTCAATGTGGGACTCATCTCGGACGCATACGCAACCGCGGATATGGCCGAAACCGCCCGTACCGCGCTGGAGGCACAGCTGGCGGCTATGGGTATTGCCAAAATGCCCTATACGCTGACGCTGGCCGGAGAGGCCATGCCGGTTTATAACACGGATATTGACGAAAACGACGCCGAGGCCAACGCCGAAGCGCTGGCGGGAAATCGGGCTGAAAACCTTCCGGTAAAACTGGCGGACGGCAAGCTGATTGCGCAGAACAGTTCGGCAGATATCTACGTGCTGCGCCAGAAATCGGACGACGGCACATACTATCTGGACGGTGAAACACTTTGGATGGTGGTGAACGCCAGCGGCAGGCTGACTGATTTGGCTCTGCCGGTCTTCACGTCTGTCCAGCAGGCGGCCTTCTCGTATGACGAACGGTACTTCGGTTTTATCGATGTCAACGTGGATACGCGCGTTTTATATGTGTACGATTTTCTATCAGGACAGCTCTTTAATCTGGGCGAAGAGGATCTGGGCGTGAACACGGCTTCCTTCTGCTGGGCCGCGAACGAAGACGCGGTCTTTGCCGTGACCGGCGAAGAAAGCATGCGCATCGCCAAGTGCCTGTTCACCGACCAGTCGCTGATGCTCTCCACGGTCATCGGAAGCGTATCCGGCGAAGGCAGACTTTGGGATATGGGAGATACCCTGCTCTTGGCCAACAATGCGGCGGGCGAGCACGGCATCATCTATGCGTTCGATAAACGCACTGGCGAAAAGACCTTCCTCACCGAGGGCGTGGATTTTGCGGTGGCGCCGGATGAAGAGACTATGGCGGTGGTGGAATACGTCGATTACGGCGAGGAAGTGGGCTACGGCAACTTCAAGATATACTCTTTTTTGGACCAGTCTGAAACCATGGTGGTGAAGGGCGGCATCGTCGAATCATTTGCCTATCTGCCGTCGTCTACCGGCATCATCTACACAGACGGAAGCGAGAGCGACGAAACCTATCGGTATAACCATGCGCTGAATATCTACGACATGGGCACCAGCACCAGCCAGACACTGGGATATCTAAAAACCGGCGCGTTTATTCTCTCCCAGGATGCCCGATCACTGAGCCTGATTGGCGACTACATGGGGTCGGACGGGAGATATCATTACACGACCTATGCGATGAACTGGAAGGACTACCAGTAACTAAGCAAAGTAAAAAGGCAGCTTTTGAAGGCTGCCTTTTTTGTATCACTTGCTGCGCTTATCTTTTTATTTAACACTGTATACCGCGGTAACATTCGCGGTGAAGGTCAGCTGACCGGTCTGAATCGGAACGCTTGCATCTGCGGACGCATAGCTCATGGTTGTCTTGGCGTAGACGGCGGAATAATCCGCGCCTTCCGAAAGACTGACCAAACCTTTAATCTTCATTCCGGCTGCATCAGCCATGGCCTGTCCCTTTTCTTTAGCCGCTGCATAGGCTTCTGTCAGTGCCTGGTTGTAGAGTTCATCCGCCTTGGAGGAGCTGAAGTCAATTGAACCGGCGGTGTTTGCACCCGCGGCGGTTGCGGCTCCCAGAACGTCGCCTACCGTATTGATATCATGCAGGACAACCGACAGGGTGTTGTAAACTTCATAGCCGACAATCACGCCGACCGATGTGGTGTAATCATACTGCGGGTAGATGCTGTATGACGCGGTGGTGATGTCTTCATCAGCGATTCCCATCGCTTTGAGGGCGCTGATGACATTGTCCATGTCCGCGGAGTTCTGAGACTGCGCGTTTGAGGCCGTGTCACCGATTGTGGTGACGCCGATGTTGAGTGTCGCTGTATCCGGCACTGCGGAGACGCTGCCTTCGCCGACGACGGCCAGGGTGGTGCCCGCATCAACGCTGGGCACATCGTTTGTGTTTATAATCATGTAGGCGCACAGGGCGATACCCACGATGATGAGTATGGCGATGACGACGATTAGTAAATTCTTGTTCATAAGATCACTCCCTTTAAATTTTTATTTTATATTCTGCTTTTTCTTATTGTGACGCTTAACCAGCCAAACGATGAGCCAGACGATGAGTCCGATAGGAACCCAAGCAGGTGCTCCACCGACGATGACGACGATGAGACCTTCCAGGAACCGAATCATGGCGTCGCCCACATTCGTAAAGCCTTCGGAAATCTTTTGGCCCAGACCTTTTTCACCCGCGGTGACGGTGGAAATCTCATTGACTTCGGTCAGCGAAATGGTCACTGTGGTGTAGTCAATCTGGTTGTCCAGCTGTGTCTTCTGGCCTTCATAGCTTTCCAGCTGGTAGATGACGTCGGTAATCTCCTGCTGAATGGTGATAAGGTCGGTCATGTTGGTGGCGGCCGCTTTCAGCTCTTCCAGACTGTCCAGCTGGGTGTTCAGCACGCGGATTCGGGTTTCAACATCCGTATACTGAGAGGTGACATCGTTCGTGTTCTGCGATTTGGAGAGGACATTGCCGATGCCTTCCAGCGCATGGATGAACTGGCTGTATGACGCAATCGGAACGCGTAAGGTCATCTCAGAATATCGCCCGGGATCGCCGTATTCGGCGGGCTTGGTACCGTCGACATAGGAGCTCTGGGCATAGCCGCCTGCGCTGGACATCGCGTTTAAAATCATCGCATAATCCGCGTCGAAATTGGTCGATTCAATCGTGTAGTACGCGGCGTAGATCAGCTTTCGGTCGGAAGCCAGCGTGACCGCTTCGGCGTCCGTCGTGGATGTAATCCCGCTGCCGTTATCGCTGTAAGCCGCTTTGGATGAATCAGCTTCAGTATAAACGCCGCTGGATTCCATAGCCGCGGGCGCTTCTTGCACCATGGCGGCCTCATCGGTCATACCCATGTCGTATGAGGTCGCGGTGTCGTAAGCGGCCTCGGATTGGCTAGCGCAGCTCACCAGGCCAAACGCCAAAGCCAGAATCAACAGGGTGATTAATAATCTTTTTTTCATCTTATTCCTCCGTTTAAAATCATCTGGAATTCTTAATTACACCGATTAGACGCAAGATGCCGATAAAAAGTTCCCGATGGATAATATTTATTCCAAAAGTTCTTTTAGTTTATTCCTTGCTCGGAAAATCCGCGATTTGACGGTTCCCTCGCTGATATCCAGCTGCCTTGCGATATCCTCATAGGACTCATCGTTGAGCTCCCGAAGGATGATGACATTGCGAAAATCCTCATCCAGCTGCTGGATGGCATCGATGACGCGCGCCCGTTCCAGCTTGTTGTCCAGCGCCTGTTCGGGTGTCATGCTGTCCGACTGAAGGTTCGCGAAATCTTCGTCATCAATGGGCAGCACTTCTTTGGTTTTGCGGAGCATATCTTTGCACACGTTGATGGTGATGCGGAAAATCCAGGAGCGAAACGAGGCATCGCCGCGAAAAGCGCCGATTTTTCGGTATATTTTAATCATCGCTTCCTGTGCCGCATCGGACGCGTCATATGCGTTTTTAAAAAAACCGAGCGCGGTATTGAAAACATAGCGTTCATATCGCCGAAGCAGCTTCTCAACCGCTTCAATATCGCCGTTCTGTGCTTTTTTCAGCAGGATGCGGTCAAGACACATGGTGCGCTCCTTATACTAATTTGCTCTATCCACATTATACAATAGCTGGAATCACAGTGCAAAAGAATGTTTATGCTGCAAAAACTAAAAAAGCGCCCTTTCGGGCGAATTTTAGTTTTTCTGTTTTTTGGTGGGGTATACCCAGCCGGCCAGCCGCACCAGCTTTTCAGAGAGCGACTTTCTGAGCCGATAAATCAGCCCGGCGCTTAAGATGCCCTCCTGCTTAACGCGGGCCTTATCCTTCGCTTCATTATACAGCGCCATCTGGCTGTCGGCCACGTTGTTGCCCCGCTTCAGCGTGTGCGCATAACTGCCGTTCGCCAGCATATACCGGCCTTTGCCGTAATCTTTCAGCATCACGTCCAGACTGTGTTTTAACTGGGCCATAATCGCCGGGTCTTCGATGGGGCAGGCGATTTCGATGCGGCGGTCAAGATTCCGCGTCATCCAGTCGGCCGAGGAGATATGCATACGCGCATCGCCGCCGTTTTGGAACCAGAAGATGCGGGAATGTTCCAAGAATCGTCCGATAATGGATTTGACCTGAATATTCTTGGTCTCAGCAAGGCCTGCGTTTAAACAGCAGATGCCGCGGATAATCAGCTTGATCTTCACGCCGGCTTCGGAGGCTTCGATGAGCTTATCCACCATGCCTTTGTCGGCCAGTGAATTCAGCTTGGCGATGATGCGCGCGGACTCGCCTTTTTTGGCGCACGCGATTTCGTCGTCAATCATGCGGTATACGGCTTTGCGGATGCCGTTGGGCGATGCGATGAGCTTTTGATAAGGGCGCGGTTCGCCCCCCGAAAGGTCGCTGAAGAAATTGATGACGTCCTCGGAGATGACCTTGTCTGCGGTTAAGAGCCCGACATCGGTGTAGAGCTTGGCGGTATTTTCGTTGTAGTTGCCTGTACTGATATGGCAGACGTGCTCGAAACCACGCAAGCCCTTACGGGTGATGAGAAGCACCTTGGCGTGAACTTTTAAATTATCCTTGCCGTAGATGACTTTGCACCCTGATTCCTCAAGCACCGTGGCGTAGTGCAGGTTGTTCTGCTCGTCAAAACGGGCTTTCAGCTCCAAAACCACGGTGACATCCTTGCCCTTGTCGGCGGCATCGGCCAGCGCGCGCACCACAGCCGAGTGCTTGGATACGCGGTACAGCGTCTGCTTGATGCTGACCACATTCGGGTCATCCGCGGCTTCTTTTATCAAATCCAGAATCACTTCAAACCGCTCATAAGGGTGCGTCAGCAGGTGATCCTGCTTTTGAACCTGGTGGAACAGCGATTCATTGGGGCGCAGCGAAGCGGGGTACACCCGCTGGATTTTCGGGTACATCAGGTGCGCCATGCCTTTTTCCTGCGCGGCGGGGATGATGTCCCAGGCCAGCTCGGAATAGAGGAAGGGGTAGCCGAAGAAAATCTGCTCGGGTTTCAGCGACAACGCTTTGGATATTTCGGGTACCAGCGCCGAGCCGGATTTGGCGGTGGTCATGAGACGCACCGGCATCAGCCAGCGGCGCTTTCGCAAGGTTTCAATCATGGCCTGCTTGTAGTCCATCTCGTCTTCCAGCGCGTCGTCGTCCAGAATGATGTCGGCGTTTCGGACCACCTTGAACATAGCGGTCTCCAAAACCTTGTATTTAGTGAAGATTTTCTTGATGAAGTAGGTGATGATGTCCTCGAACAGGATGTATCGGACCTCGTGATCGGAAGGCAGAAAAAACAGCATGTCCACATTTTCGGGGAACATAACGATGGCTGTGCGGCGTTTTTGGCTTTTGGAAAGCAGGCTGACGCCGCAGAACAGGGATTTGTTCGGGATGTACGGGAACGGGTGCTTGCCGTCCAGAACGATGGGGGAAAGCACGGGCAGGATGCGGGCGGTGAACTGCTCGGTCAGCTCGGACTTGTCCTTGAAATCCTGCGGATGTACATGGACGATGCCGTTGTCGTCCAGTTCACGCTGGAGCGCTTTGACTGCTTTTAAGTAGACCTTGTCCATCTCGGCGGTTTTCTCGTAGATAGCGGCCAGCTGGTCGCGCGACGACATGCCGGTGATGGGGTCGGAAAAATCGTGTTCGGAGAGAAACTGATCCAGCAGGGACCCGACGCGTACCATATAGAATTCGTCAAGATTGGAAGAGTAGATGGACAGGAATTTTTTGCGCTCCAAAAGCGGGTTTTCGGGCTTTAAAGCTTCTTCCAGAACCCGGGCGTTAAAATCCATCCATGAGAGCTCGCGGTTGATATACGGCGTTTTTTCTTCTGCGGACATATGGACTCCTCGGCGTCTTAAATTACATAGTTAAGCAGATATCCTTCGCGGACGCCGAACTGGGAAAAGCGAAGGACAGGGATATGCGTGTACTGCATGACAGTATCGATGATGACCATGCCGGGGACGATGGTGAACAGCCGTCCGCCGCAATGCTGGTCGATGAGCTTGATGCCCTCAATGCCCATATCCAGCAGTTGGTCGTAGATTTTGTGAATATTGACGCCGAACAGACGATAGCCGTGCAGATCCTGCTGGGAGTTGTTGAATATCTGGTGCATTTTGGCCATGGCGCGGGCCGAACCGCCCACCGCGTAGGCCACATCCAGCTTGTCACAGCACAGCCATTCGACCTCTTTCAAGGCTTCCAGCGTTCTTTCGCGGATGCCTGCGATTTCATCCGCAGTCGGCAGGATGCCGCTGACGAAATTCCTGGTCATGGAAACCGAGCCGATGTGCAGAGAAATGGATTCCTTGATTGAGCCGTCCTTGACCAGCGATATTTCCATTGAACCGCCGCCGAGGTCGAAACAGATGCAGTTGGAGATGTCAAAATCATAGGCGATGCCGTCCACGCCGCACCGTGCTTCGGTTTCGCCTGAGAGCACATCGATGTCGGCGCCTGTGCCTTCGCGTACCGCGGCCAGAACGTCTTCGACGTTGGATACGCGCAAGGGCGCGGTGGCAAAGTAATTGATGTTGTCCAGATTATGATGCGAGGCCAGCGCTTTATGTTTATTGATGGAATCGATGATAACCTTGGCACCGTCAATACGCATTTCGCCATCTTCAATATAATCGGCCAGCCGTCCGTTGATTTTGGAGTTTAAGAGATATTCGATTTTTCCGTTGAATACGCGGTACATGACCATACGGATGGTATTGGAGCCGATATCCACAATCGCGTGTTTCATGGTTGGTTCACTTCTTTCCGAATCGATTTGAATTTATCAATATCATATCATATCGGCATAAAGTTGTGTTATCAATTTGATGTAAAGAAAAAGACTAAAAATAATACTTGCATAAATATGCAATAGCATGTATAATAATAAATATTTATGACGGCAATCGAAGGAAGAGAAAATGATTAAGGCAAGCATTATCGGATGCACGGGCTACGCGGGCGAGGAACTGACCCGCCTTTTGACCGGACACAAGGATGTGGAAATCACCCATCTGGTCTCCAAAAGCTTTGCGGGCAAGAAACTTTCCGAGGTCTACGGGAACTATTTCGGCGCGGAAGACAAGACGCTGGAAGCGGTGGACTTGGACGCTATATGCCAAGACAGTGACGTGGTATTCACGGCCCTGCCGCATGGCGCTTCGGCCGAAACCGCCGCAGATCTTTACAAAAAAGGCGTAAAGGTGATCGACCTGTCCGGCGATTTTCGATATGATGATATCAGCGTATATGAAGCATGGTATGGCGTGAACCATCCGGCCAAGGCGCTGAACAACGAGGCTATATTTGGGCTCACCGAAACCTATCGTGAACAGATCAAGACCGCCAAAATCGTGGGCAACCCGGGATGCTACACCACTTGCGCCATCGTGGCGCTGGCGCCGCTCCTCAAAGCCGGCGTCATCCGCCAGAAGGGCATCATCATCGACGCCAAATCCGGCATCAGCGGCGCGGGCCGCAAGGAGAGTTTGGCGCTGTCCTTCTGTGAATCGCACGAGACTTTCAAGGCCTATTCGGTGGCGGGGCATCGGCACACCTCCGAGATTGAACAGGAGATTTCCAAAGCCGCAGGCAGTGCGGTCACTGTGGGATTTACACCGCATCTTTTGCCCATCAAGCGGGGAATCCTGGAAACCATCTACGCGGATTTAAGCGAGGGTGTGACAAGGGATGC
>CALMFG010000103.1 GCA_937863465.1 uncultured Clostridia bacterium | reverse complement strand
CCGGTCAGCGTTCTGCCGGTGGGGGGGATGGTGAGGTTGTAGGCTCGGGCCAAACGCGTGATGGAATCTAAAAGGATGACCACGTCCTTGCCCTGTTCCACCAGCCGCTTGGCGCGCTCCAGAACCATCTCGGAGATGCGGGCATGGTTTTCCGGGCGTTCGTCAAACGTGGAGTACACCACTTCGCCGTTGATCGAACGCTGCATATCGGTGACCTCTTCCGGCCGTTCGTCGATGAGAAGGACGATGAGGTGCGTATCGGGATAATTTTCGGTGATGCTGTTGGCGATTTTCTTTAGGAGCACGGTTTTGCCGGCTTTTGGCGGGGAGACAATCATACCGCGCTGACCTTTTCCGATGGGGGCGACAAGGTCGATGATGCGGATGGAAAGCTCGCGGGAAGTCTTGGCGTTCTCCAGCGTGTAGCGTTCTTCGGGGAAAATCGGGGTGAGTTCTTCAAACGGTTTTCTGCTTCGGGCGGCCTTGACGGTTTCGTCGTTGATGCGCTCGATGTAGAGCAAAGCCAGCAGCTTTTCGCCTTCCTTGGCGGGGCGGGTTTTGCCGGTCACCTTGTCGCCGGTTCGCAGGCCGAATTTTCGAATCTGCGCCATGGACACGTAGATGTCTTTGTTGCCGGGCAGGTAATTTTCGGCGCGCAAGAAACCGAATCCATCTGGATGCACTTCCAAAATGCCCTCAGCCTTTTTGCAGTCGCCGGTGTTTAGAAGTTCGTTGACGGCGTCGTTGCCTTCCACGTATTCCACGTTGCCGTTTTCATCGGCATCAAAGTCTTCGCTTTCAAAGGTGGCCGCGGCCTCAGCTTCGGCTTCCATTCTGGCTTTCTCGGCTTCCTCTTCTTGAATCGCACGCCGTGTTTCGCCCTCAATCTCCATATCAATCAAAAGCTGCAGCAACTCGTCTTTGCTGAATTTGGTGGTACTTTTAATACCGGCCAGTTTCGCGATTTCCCTCAAATCCGAGAGACTCTTCTCTTCAAGCAGTCTAATATCCAATGTCAAGTATCCTTTCTTTGGGTGGATAAAATAAAAATAATTTCGACTTCATTGTGTAAAATTATCGTATAAAATTGTCAATAAGGAATAGAAAAACCAACGCAAAACTTTTTGGGTCAGAATTGAATCGCATATGCAGAAAAATAATATCACTTGGAAACGTCAGAATACTGCGTATGAATGTACCTCATATTTATACACCAAAAACGATAAAAAGTCAATATGGGCCGGGAGACGAAGAAAGCCCGCCGAACAGAAATCAGCGGGCCGAAATACGCCTAAAACAGGGCTTTTAAATCATCAAGGGCGGCTTTGAATTCCTGCATACAGACATCCACAGGCTGACCCGAGATGAGGTCTACGCCTGCGATTTTCAGCTCTTCCAGCGGGTAATCACTGCCGCCGCTCTTCAGGAAGTTCTTGTAGGCGGAGACAGCGGGCGCGCCGTTCTTTAAGATATTGTTGGCGATGGTGATAGCGCAGGAGAAGCCGGTGGCGTACTGGTACACGTAGAAAGCGCGATAGAAATGCGGGATGCGTGCCCACTCGACGGCGATAAAATCGTCGCTGTCCACCGCGTCGCCGAAGTACAGCCGATTGAGTGCGCGGTATTTTTCGGACAGGCTTTCGGCGGTCAGCGGTTCGCCGCTTTCCTGCATGGCGTGCGAGATTTTCTCGAACTCGGCGAACATGGTCTGGCGCACCACCGTGCCCTTAAACTGGTCGATGTAGTGGTTTAGGATATATTTCTTCTGGTCCTTGTCGGTTTCATTCGCCAAAAGATATTTGGTCAACAGAATCTCGTTGACCGTGGACGCCACCTCGGCGACAAAGATGGTGTAGCCTGCGTTGCTGAAGGTCTGGGCGTGGTTGGAATACCAGGTGTGCATGGCGTGCCCCAGCTCATGCGCCAGCGTAAAGACGCTGTCCAGACGATCATCGTGGTTTAAAAGAACATACGGGTGCACGCTGTAGGTGCCCCAGGAGTAGGCACCCGAAAGCTTGCCTTCGTTCTCAAAGACGTCAATCCAGCCGTCGCGATACGCCGAATCGAGCAGGGCGGCGTAGTCCTCGCCTAAGGGAGCGAGCGCAGCCTTGACCATCGCTTTGGCTTTTTCAAACGGGTATTCACCCTGTGCGCCGGGTACCAGCGGGGCATAGACATCGTGCATGCCGAGGTCGTCGATACCCAGCACTTTTTTGCGCAAATCCACATAGTCATACATGGTGGGAAGGTTGTCGTGTACCGCCTTGATGAGATTGTCGTACAGTGCGGGCGGGACGTTATCGGCAAACAGCGCGCGCTCCAGCGCCGAACCGAATCCGCGCGCCGAAGCGTAGAAGACGTCCTTTTTAACGCTGGTGGCGTAGGCGGCCGCGATGGTGTTGATGTTGGCCTTGTAGGCGCTGTACATGGCTTCATAGGCGTTGCGGCGGGTCTGGCGGCTGTCCGACTGCATAAAGCCGATGTAGGACGCGTGAGACAGCTCTTTTTCCTCGCCGTCGTCGTCGATGTTGCCAAACTTCATGTCGGCGTTGTTCAGCATGGTGAAAATCTGCTGGGCACCGCCCGCAAAGTCGGCGCTCATGGAAAGCAGTCTTTCTTCGCTTTCACCGAGGACATGCGGCTTACTGCGGATTAAGTCCTCAATCATATAGGTGTACTCTTTTTTAAGGCCATCGTGCTCG
>CALMFG010000102.1 GCA_937863465.1 uncultured Clostridia bacterium | reverse complement strand
TTTCGCGGTACACCAGCGGAGATCGTTTGGCGCGTACGATAATCTCCGAGTTCAGCACCGAAAGGATTTGCTCGACCGAAAGCGCGGTCGCTTCATCCGGCGACAGCACCTGCTCGGAGACCAGCGCGTCGATATCCCGCTTCACTTCGGCCGCTGTGGTGTGGTTAAAGTCAGCATGCTGCATATACACATGAAAAGCCGTGCCCCGCTCGGCGGGGGTGAGGTTGGACGCATCCAAGGCGGTGAAAGCGACCTGCTTTCTGGGAAGAACCTTTGTGTCCCTGGGCTTTAAGCTGGAGACCGAGCGTTTGGACGGGATATTTAAGGTTTCGGCATAAGGATAGACATACCCGACCGGAACGGGTTTCGGCACCTGCGCCAGAAAGTCGGACAGAATCGCGGCGCGGTCGGCGCCGCCGGTGTAGGCATATCCGCGCTTGGGCAGAATGCGGATGGGGATTTCCGGCGACGCGCTTAAATTCGGCGGCAGATATCGCCCGATGGCAAATCCTTCGGCAAAGCCCGCTTTGTCCAAAACAGCGGGTGCGATGAGATCGATATAGCTGCCTGCAAAACGCATAGCGGATTTCCCGCTGGTCAGCCAGCTGTCCAGGCTGTTTTTTAGACCCGCGACGCCGCCCACCAAAAACAGCCGATTTTCGGCGCGCGTCATGGCCACGTACAGCACGCGGATTTCCTCAAACAGCGAATCAAGACGCTGTTTTTTTATCAGGCTTTGGTAGACCACGCCGTCACGCTTGAAGTTTTTCTGTGGCTCCAGAATTTTAAATCCGAGGCCCAGCGATTTATCCAGAACAAAGTCGGTTTTGTTATCAGAATTAAAGCGCTTATCCAGCCCCGCGACGAATACGACGGGGAATTCAAGACCTTTGGATTTGTGGACGGTCATGACGCGCACCGAGTTTGGGTTTGTGTGTGTGGAGTTGGCGTCCAGCGTGTCACCGTTCTGTTTCATCTCGTCCAGCATCAGCACCATACGCGCCAGATGCGCCGAGCCGGGCGCTTCGGCCAAAAGCGCGCGGATGTAGGCCTTTAAGGCTTCGGCCTTCAGGCTTTTGCGCGGCGAAGCCGCCAGAATCTCCTCAAACTGCAGATGATGGTAGACGTATGACAGAAAAGCTTCGCCCGACAGGGTCATGGCGCGTTCCTTTAAATGGTCCAGCGTTAAGAAAAACCGATTGATTTTCCTGGCCAGATTATCGTCGGCGTTCTTTGCGTATTCCATCGCGCTGGCATAAAAGGCTGTGCTTTTGTCGGCCGCGGCGATTCGGATGTGCGCGATATCGCTGGAAGAGATATCGAAATAGCCATATCTCATCGCCGAAACGCACGCCACATCGTCGGTGGGGTTCAGCACACATTTGAGGATGGCGGAAAACTGCTCGGTTTCGGGCACAGCGACGCTGCCCGAGGAAAAACTGATGTCTACCGGAATGCCGCAGGATTCGAACACGCGCTTGTAGACCGGCCCGGAGTTTTTTAGCTCGCGTAAAAGCACCACCATGTCGGAAAAATCCAGGGATTTTTCTTTTCCGGCTTCGCGGCTGAAAAAAGGCTGGCCTTTGATTTCGATGATCTGGTTGGCGATGGCGAAGGCTTCGGCCTCGGTGGCGGTCAGCGCGTCGCCGTTAAATTCGGGCGGGTAGAAGTCCGCTTTGGAATCGATGAGCAGAAGCTCGGCCGAACCATCCGAAAGGGCCGCGCTATGCACGAGGGCTTCCTTGTTTTGATAATCGATGCCGCCGAATTCGGGCGTTAAAAGCTCGCCCATGACATGGTTGACCGCGCCGATGACGGCCGTGGACGAACGGAAGTTTTCGTTCATACGGATGAGTTCGTCGTCATCGAATGGTTTATCGTCAAATTCCGCAAAGCGGTTCTGCTTATCCAGAAAGATATCCGAATCGGCATGTCGAAAAGCGTAGATGCTCTGCTTGACGTCCCCCACCATAAACAGGTTGTGCGCGCCCTTGATTTTTTCGATAATCGCTTCCTGCAGGGGGTTGGTGTCCTGATACTCATCAAGAAAGATATATTGATAGCTAAAATCTTTGGCGTGCTCGGGGTCCTTTAAAATCTCATACGCGTAGTGCTCCAGATCGTTAAAATCCAGTACGTTTTTTTGCAGTTTGGCTTCCGAAAAACGCATACGAAGCGTGAGCGCCAAACCCAGAAGCGTTCGCGAATCGGAGATCATGGTCGTCAGCTCGGCATATAGAAGTGTGCGCCATTCGGACAGCGTAGGGCCTTTTAATACGTCAGCAATTTTTTCAGCCGCGTTGGCTTTTCCGGCGGTGAAGACATGTTTAATATCTTCCGGCATCGCGTCGATTCGAAATGTGGCTTCAAAAACCTTAACGGTTCGGGCGGTTTCGTCGCCGCTTTCAAACAGCCGAATCATTTTCGCGAGCGACGCAAGATATCCCGAAAGCAAAGCTTCCGCTTTAGGGAAGTCCGAACTTTTTGCAAGGGCCAACAGTTGCACCAGAATCTCTTTGGCCATGTTCAGCGCGGCCAGCGATTCCGCTTGCAGGTTAAAGAGGATTTGTTCCAGATAGTCAGGATTGAGATAATTCTTTTGAATTTCGGCTTCAAACGCTTCGGGTTCAGGCATCACCATCAGCGACCGATAGATAGCGATAATCATATCGCTGAGCGCCTGACCGCTGCGTTTGCCGTACTTTAAGTACAGCCGCGCCAGATTTTCGTCTCCCGCAGTTGTCTGTTCTTCCAAAATTTCGGCCAGCGTTTTTTTCAAAAGCCGGGTGTTGACCTTTTCATCGGTGATTTTAAACGACGGCGAAAGCCCCAGCACATGGTATTTGTCGCGCACAACGCGCTGGCAGAAGCTGTCGATGGTGGTGATGTCGGCGCTGGAGACCTTTTCGGCCATGACGCCCAGCATCTCGGAATCGGATATTGCCATCAGTGAATCGTAGATGCGCTTTTTCATTTCGGCGGCGGCGGATTTGGTGAATGTTAAGACCAGCAGGTCGTCCACTTCGGCCTCCCCGCTTGGAATCATCCGGCAGATGCGTTCGGTCAGCACGCGCGTTTTGCCGCTGCCCGCGGCGGCCGAGACCAGAATATTGCCGCGGTTTTTAATCGCTTTGTTTTGCTTTTCGGTAAAATCCATGGGTCAGCCTAAATCCTTTTCAAAATCACTGATGGTTTTATCCTGAATATTTCGGTATGCGTCGAGGTCGTCATCGAAAAGACAGATGCTCCGATAGTCGCAGTTTTTACAAGCCGTTTCCGACCCGTCCTTAAACGGTATGGGCGTGACCTCACCGGAGAGTATCTCGGTAAACGCGTTTTGCATCAGCCATTCGCAATGCGAAAACAGCGTGTCAAATTCGTCGGCTGTGAAGATGGTTTTGGTCCGCTTGTTCAGCACGCCGCTGGCGGTGACACTGCCCTGCGTGGCGACAAAATCCGACCCATTCAGTTTGGACATCTTCGCGTTCAGCGCGGCATCGTCCACCAGAAAGCCGTTCATGCGTTTCTCCCTTAAGAGGCTTTCCGGGGAGCTATCTTCACTTAAAGGCAGGGAAAGGTCGAAGTAAAACGCGCCGCCGATGATGACGGTTTCGCCCATCGCCCTGAAGAACTCCAAAACAAATTTTAAGTAGATGAGGAGCTGGATATTGAGGCCATAGTAGACATCCTTCATCGACGCGGTTTTGCCCGACAGCTTGTAGTCCACGATGCGCACGATTTTGGCCGCGCCGTTATCCAGAACATCCACGCGGTCCACCTTGCAGGTGAGGGCAAGTTCGGTGCCGTCTTCCAGCGTAAAGTTCAGGTATTCCGTGTCTTTCAGCGACAGCTCAGCGGCATACACCGTAACGTCGGTGTCCGCCAGCTGACCGCGCACAGTGCGTAACGCCGAGAAAAAGTCCAGCTTCAGCCGCTCATAGACCGGCGCAAAGGCCTTTTCGGCCAATATGCCGTTATGGTGTAAGTACCGAACCGTATCGCAGACATTTTCCGCAAGCCGGTTTAAGTCCGCATCCCCGACAGTGCCCCAGCTTAAGTTCTCTTTTCTGAGCGCCAGAACAAAGGCGTGCAGGCAGTCGTGCAGAAAATTGCCCATATCCAGCGGGGTTTCCTGAAAACGCTCGTCCTTTTGGGGACGGATGCCGTAATCCAGAAAGTACTGCATGGGGCAGGTATAGAACTTCTCGGCGCGGGAGACGCTGGCGGTCAGCGGGGAATACAGCTCGCGGGCCAATTCGGGCGCGAGGGTTTCTTTCTTGTCGATTTTTCCCAGTCGGTCGGTCAGACGCCGGATTCGGGGCTGCCAATCAGTATCGTTTTCAAAATGGGCAAAAATATCCCGCCAGGCCGGGCTGATGGGCAGACCCTCCAGCTTTTGGTTCAGAGCCAAAGACAGGTCGCGGAACAGGTTCTCCTCGGCGAGTGCCGTATAGACCGTTTCCCGCGGGGTATAGGTGCGGGGCGAAATTTTCGGGAAAAGCTTCTGGATGCGACCGACCAGCACCGAGGGCTTGGCCGCTTCCTTTTCGCCGGTGCTGGAGTACGAGAGAAAGAGCTTTTCGGTAGGGGCGGAGAAAACCGAGTAGATGCGGATGCGTTCCTCATAGAACCGGTCGCGGTACCCGACGCGAAGCCCCTTTCCTTCCAGAGCCGATTTTTCGGCGTCGGTCAAAACGGCCGAGGCATCGGGCGAGGACGGGATTTTTCCGTCGTTTAGGCCCAAAATGAACAGCGCTTTCACCGGGGGAAAAGCGGTGCGCGAGAAATCGCCTACCAGCACGTCGTCGGTGCTGGGCGGGATGACCGCAATCTCCACGGCCTCCAGACCAGCCTTGACGGCCGAAACAAAGGATTCGAACGACGCGGCCTCGCCCTTGAACATGACGCAGGCCTGCCGGATGATTCCTACGATTTTTTCAAACACCTGCGAAAAAACCAGCGCGCCCGAAAGGTCGCCGGAATCCTCCAGTTTTTTTGCGAATTTCAGTGCGTTTTCGTCCGCGCGGCAACCGATCAGGTAGGTGAGGATATCCTCGCCGTAGCCTTCCGCGGTTTTGGCCGACTTGATGGCGCGCATCAATTCAAAAACAGGGCCGGTCAGCGCTTTTCGCACAGCATCGGTTTTGGCGTCGGCGTGTTTAAATCCATAGCTTAACGTATAGCCTTTAATCTGCCAGCGCCGAATATAGTTTTCCACGGCGCAGAGGTCTTCGGGCGGGGTATCCAGAAACCCCGACTGGATGTGCACGAGGAAGTCGGTTGCGTCTTTGTATAAAAGAAAATCCAAAAGGCTGATGAGGAATTCGGCAAAGGCCGTGTCCATCAGCTTGGTTTTGGCGTCCATAAAAAACGGGATATTGTTCTCGCGAAGCGAAAAGCTTAAATCCTCGCGGTAGGCGTCGATATCGCTGACGCAGACGGCGATGTCCCGAAAGCGGTACCCCTGACCGACCAGGTCGATGATGCGGGCGCAGGTTTCTTTCACCTCCAAAGACTGGCTGTCCAGCGCGGTCAAGTGAATATCCGTCGGCGTTTCTTTAAAAATCTTGGGCGGATAGGCAAACAGATTCTGCTCCAGATGCAGAAGTTCGGGCGACGCATATTTGGTGTTCCCGGAGCTGTTCCCCGAAAGCAGGATTTCTTCGGGCTGGATACCGAGGTTTTTTGCGGCTTCGCCGATGCGGATATAGAGCTTTTCCTCGGGCGCAAACACCATATGGTCATGGCAGGATTCGACGTCCCTTTTAAACGTGATGGTTGCGGCGGCGGATTGGCGGATGGCGGTGGTGAGCAGACGCAGGAGCTGGTGGGTCAAAAGGTCGAATCCGTCCACAAACACATGCGCGCCGTTGAAGTAGTTTTGGCTTTCGGCCTTTTCAATGGCCAGCGATATCATATCCTCACTGTCCAACTTCTGGCCTGCCATCCTCTCGCGATAGGCCGAGAACAGTAGCGCGATATCGGCCAGCTTTTGCCCGGTAATCGGTGAAGGTTTCAGAGACTCTTTCGCTTCAAGGTCGGCCAAGCTCACATCCTGACGCTTAAGTTCGGTCAGCATCTCGGTCATCTTAATCTCAAAACCCGGCATGCTCGCAGATTTGCCGAATACGGACAGATTGTTGCGGTGTTCATCCAACAGCGAGCGCACCACCATGGTCTTGCCGATGAAATCCAGCGGCGCCAGCGTGCGTCCGCCGCAGGCGGCTAGGATTTCGTGCACCAGCCGGTCAAAGCTGACCACGCTGATGTTGAAAAGTCCGGGCAGATCGCACTTTTCGATGAGCTCGCGCTCCATACGAAAGGTGGCCTGTTCGGGCACGATAACCAGAACACGGGTAAACTTGTCCTTTTCGGCCAGCGCTTTTATCTGTTTTAGGATATATTCGGTTTTTCCTCGGCCCGAGCGGCCGAGCACAAATTGTAGTTTCATCCCGTCCAGTGTAACATTTTTTGGATACAAAAAAAACAATCCGCGTTAAGATTTTTAGTCGGGTTGTTTTTATAGACCACGTAATATGACCTTTTCCACCAGCGGTTCTATGCGTTCCTTGGCGGCATGAAAGAAGCTGGGTTTCAGCGGCAGGGGGGAGATGTTGCTGGGCGGGTTCTCGGGCTTGCGGTACTGCTGGAGCGCGTAGGATTTGGCGCCCTGGATGTACCCCGCCATCTCGGCGATGTCGTCCAGCGAAAGCTGGGGCACTACGGTGGTGCGAAATTCATAATCCACGCCGCTCTCCATGATGAGCCGGATGCTTTCGAAAAACGCCGCTTCGTCGAAGGGCGCGCGGATGACGTCCGGATACTTTTCGGTGGTGGCCTTGATATCCATGGCGATAAAGTCGATTAGGCGATCTTCCAGCAATGCCTGTAAACGTTCGGGGTAGGCGCCGTTGGTATCCAGCTTCACCAGAAGCCCTTTTTCTTTAATCGCTTTGGCCAGCGGGGAAATGTCCGCGTTCAGCAGCGGTTCGCCGCCCGTGATGACCACGCCGTCCAAAATCCTTCGGCGTTCGTCCAAAAAGCGCAAGATGTCAGGAAGGCTGTACTCCATGCCCGTGTCGCCCTGGCAGACGGCCGCATTGTGGCAGTACCAGCAATCAAAATTGCAGCCGGCTAGGAAAAGCACGGCTGCAATATTTTTTGGGTAATCAACAAACGAGTTTTTTTGTAATCCGACAATCTTCATCTAGGCTTTCTTTTCTGCGATACAGCTTTCGGGCACCACGAGTTTCTGTCTGGCGAAGTATTCTTCCTTTTTGCCTTTGTTGTAGTTCTGTACCGGCCGCAAATACCCCACCACGCGGGACCAGATTTCGGTCTCCTCCTGACATTCGGGACAGCGGAAGTGCTCGCCTGCGATGTAGCCGTGGTTGGCGCAGACTGAGAAAGTGGGGGTCAGCGAGATATACGGCATCTTGTAGTTGGTGAAAATCTTTTTTATCAGCGATTTGGCGGTTTCGATATCCTCGATACGCTCGCCAAGGTACAGGTGCTGAACCGTTCCGCCGGTGTAGAGGCACTGCAGTTCATCCTGCAGGTCGATGACCTCCATGATGTCGTCGGTGTATTCCACCGGAAGCTGGGACGAATTGGTGTAGTAGCAAACGTCCTTGCCCGAGGTGATGATGTCCGGATAACGCTCGACATCCAGCTTGGCCAGCCGGTAGGACGTGCCTTCGGCGGGTGTGGCTTCCAGATTGTACTGGTGACCGGTTTCGGTTTGAAACTCCACCATAATCTGTCTTAGCTCGTTCATGATCTCAATGCCGAACTCCTGACCTTCGGGGGTCTCAATGCCCTTGCCCATGAAGTTTAGAAGCGCTTCGTGCATGCCCACGATGCCGATGGTGTTAAAGTGGTTGTGCCAGTACTGCCCGGTGCGTTTCTTGACGTCTTTTAGGTAGACCGAGGAATAGGGGTACAGGCCCTTTTCGGTTTGGCTTTCGATGATCTTGCGTTTAATCTCCAGCGATGTTTTGCCGATTTCGGCCATTTCACGCATCCGGCTGAAGAATTCTTCCTTGGTTTTGGACTTGTAGCCGATTCTCGGCAGGTTGATGGTGAAAACGCCGATGGAGCCGGTCAGCGGGTTGGAGCCGAAAAGGCCGCCGCCCCTTTTGCGCAGTTCAGAAACATCCAGTCTTAAGCGGCAGCACATGGAAACCGCGTCTTCGGGCGAAAGATCCGAGTTGACGTAGTTGGCGAAATACGGGATGCCGTATTTGCAGGTGATCTCCATAAACCGATCCACCGTGGGGCTGTTCCAGTCAAAGTCCTTGGTGACGTTGATGGTGGGGATGGGGAAGGTAAACACGCGGCCTTTGCTGTCGCCTTCCAGCATCACGTCGCAAAAAGCGCGGTTTAGAAGGTCCATCTCCTCCTGGAATTCGCCATAGGTTTCTTCACGTAAAATGCCGCCCACCATGACCGCGCGGTCCTTTAATGTCTTCGGCGGCTTTAGGTCGAAGGTTAAGTTACTGAACGGGCACTGGAACCCGACTCGGGTGGGCACGTTCATATTGAAGATGAATTCCTGCAGGCACTGTTTGACCTGCTCATAGGTCATTTCGTCATAGCGGATAAACGGGGCGCAGTAGGTATCAAAGCTGGACCAGGCCTGTGCGCCGGCCGCTTCGCCCTGCGTGGTGAATGTGGAGTTGACCACCTGACCCAAAAAGGCGCGTAAGTGCTTGGCCGGACGGCTTTCCACCTTGCCCGGGATGCCGCCGAAACCGTGCTCTAACAGCTGGAACAGATCCCAGCCCGCGCAGTAGGGGCCGAAGAAGCCGAGGTCATGAATGTGGCAGTCGCCGCGCTCATGCGCCTCCCGCACTTCGTTGGGGTAAATCTCGTACAGCCAGTATTTCTTGGTGAAGGTTTCGCGGATATAGTTGTTGAGGCCGTTGACCGATTTATGCGTGTTGGCGTTTTCCTTCACGTTCCAGTCGGTTTCGGACAGGTAGTTTCCGAACATCTCAATCGTCGCACCGATGAGCGCGTTGATCTCGCGGGATTCTTTGCGTTTTTCGCGGTAGAGTATGTAGGCCTTTGCAGTCTTGGCGTGTCCGTTTTTAATCAGCACACGTTCAACCACGTCCTGAATTTTTTCCACTTCAGGGGCGGTATCCTTGTATTCCATGCGGAGGATATCCACTACATTGTCCGAGAGCATTCTGGAAAGCGCCATATCATCGCCGCCGCAGGCTTTGGCGGCATTAAAAATGGCTTGGGTGATTTTCTCCTGGTCAAAAGCTTCCCGTCGGCCGTCCCGCTTGATGATGGTTGTTAACATAATACTAACCTCTCACTTCAAAAATGTAGTTTTTCCCCGTTTTATTGACCAGACCTAAAGATTTTAAGTAATGTCCAAGAATTGTGTAATACTAATTATAGTGCCCACTATATATTGTGTAAAGGGGCAAAGCCGTTCATGCACAGGAATATTTTTAATCACAGCTTATTCACAGTTAATCCCCAGCTTATGCACAGGAAAAACAGAATTTGGCATATGTTATCAACAAGATATGCACAATGACGGATTAAGGGGAAAATGGGTACTGTCGGACAATATGTTGTAGGCAGACAAAAAGCCGCCCAAAATATTGTGTTTTAGGCGGCTGCACGTTTTTTTTAAGCGTTGTTTATACATTGAACTTGAACAGCACGACATCGCCGTCCTGAATGACATACTCCTTGCCTTCCTGACGCACAAGGCCGGCTTCCTTGGCCTTGGCCATACTACCGCTGGCGATGAGATCGTCATAGGCCACAATCTCGGCGCGGATGAATCCGCGTTCAAAGTCGCTGTGGATTTTGCCCGCGGCCTGCGGCGCTTTGGTGCCTTTTTCAATGGTCCAGGCGCGCACTTCTTTTTCGCCCGCGGTTAAGTAGCTGATGAGCCCCAGCAGCTTGTAGCTTTTTTCCACCAGCCGCTCAAGTCCGCCGCTTTTCAGGCCAAGTTCCTCCAAAAACATCGCGCGCTCTTCGGCGTCCAGCTGATTGAGTTCGGACTCCACCTTGGCCGACACTACCAGCACATCCGCGCCCTCTTTTTCGGCCACTTCCTTCAGCCGCTTTACCAAAGGCAGGCTGTCCTCGGGTTTGCTGACGTCTTCTTCCGATACATTGGCGGCGTAGATGACGGGTTTACTGGTTAAAAGAAACAGGTCGTGCACGACCTCCTGCTCGGCTTCGTCAAAGCTGACGCTGCGGGCGGGTTTGCCGCTGTCCAGCGCGGCTTTAATTTTGGTCAGCACATCGGCTTCCAGCTTATATTTCTTGTCGCCGGTTTTCTGCATCTTGACGGCCTTGTCCAGCCGCTTGTCCACGGTTTCCATATCGGCGAAGATCAGCTCCAGACTGATGGTCTCAAGGTCGCGCACGGGGTCCACACTGCCGTCCACATGCGTCACATTGGTGTCCTCAAAACAGCGCACCACATGCACGGTGGCGTCCACCTCGCGGATGTGTGAGAGAAACTTGTTGCCGAGACCCTCGCCCAGGTGCGCGCCCTTAACCAGCCCCGCGATGTCCACAAATTCGATGGTGGCGGGAGTGTACTTTTTGGGGTTGTACATCTCGGCCAAAACGTCCAGACGTTTATCCGGAACCGGCACGATGCCCACGTTGGGCTCGATGGTGCAAAAAGGGTAGTTCTCGCTGGCCGCGCCCGCCTTGGTCAGCGCGTTAAACAGCGTGGATTTGCCCACGTTGGGCAATCCGATAACGCCAAGTTTCATATATATCTCTCCTTAAATTGACTCGCTCATTTTAACAAAACCCATTATAACCGAAACGCGGGAAATAATAAAAGGTTTTCATGTATAAAGCACGCATAAACTTGCCTTTTTCCGGCTTTTTGGTTAGAATGAAAGCCAAACAATATTGAATGTATTTGATAATTTTTATATATAAGGAGAATTTTTAAACGATGGGAAAAGCACTGGCAGCAAAGATCATCGAAAGCCACCTGCTCTCGGGCGAAATGACGCCGGGCAGCGAGATTGGCCTTAAGATCGATTATACCCTGACGCAGGATTCCACGGGCACCATGGCCTACCTGCAGTTTGAAGCGATGGGCGTGGATCGCGTGAAGACCGAAAAGAGCGTAGCCTACATTGACCACAACACCATCCAGAGCGGCTTTGAAAACGCGGACGATCACGCGTACATCGCCAGCGTGGCCAAGAAACACGGCATCTACTTTTCCAAACCCGGCAACGGCATCTGCCACCAGGTGAATCTGGAGCGGTTCGACATCCCCGGCAAAACCCTGCTGGGCTCGGACAGCCACACCCCCACCGGCGGCGGCATCGGCATGCTGGCCATCGGCGCGGGCGGTCTGGATGTGGCGGTGGCCATGGCGGGCGGCGCGTACTACATCCCCATGCCGAAAATCATCAATGTGGAACTGACCGGAAAGCTGAAACCCGGCGTGGCGGCCAAGGATATCATTCTGGAAGTATTGCGTCAGCTGACCGTGAAAGGCGGCGTGGGCAAAATTGTGGAATACTCGGGCGAAGGGGTTAAGACGTTAAGCGTACCCGAACGGTCCACCATCACCAACATGGGCGCCGAGCTGGGCGCCACCACGTCCATCTTCCCTTCGGATGAAATCACCTTGGCCTTTTTAAAAGCGCAGGGACGGGAAAAGGATTATGCCGCCATGTCCGCCGATGCGGACGCCGAATATGCCGAAAAATACACGGTCAACCTTTCCGAGCTGAGACCTTTGGCGGCCAAACCGCACAGCCCGGACAGCGTGGAACCCGTGGCCGATATCGGGCCCATCAAGCTGGATCAGGTCTGCGTGGGCTCCTGCACCAACTCGTCGCTGATGGATATGATGAAAGTGGCGGCGATTTTAAAGGGCAAAACCATCGCCGAAAACGTCAGCCTGACGATTTCCCCCGGCTCCAAACAGGTCTTAACCATGCTGGCCGAAAACGGTGCGCTGGCCGATATGATTGCGGCGGGCGCCCGAATTCTGGAAAGCGCATGCGGACCCTGCATCGGTATGGGACAAAGCCCGAAAACCGATTCGGTTTCCATTCGCACATTCAACCGCAACTTCTACGGCCGGAGCGGAACCAAATCGGCCAACGTCTATCTGGTCAGCCCCGAAGTGGCGGCGGTTTCGGCCATCGCCGGAGTTTTAACCGACCCGCTGACGGCGGGGATTGATTTGGAAGCGATTGCGTCCATCAAAGCGCCTGAGCATTTCCTCATCAACGACAATTTAATCGTCCCGCCGGCCGAAAAAGCCAGCGACGTGGACGTGGAGCGCGGCCCCAACATCAAGCCGTTCCCGATCAATACTGCGCTGAAAGAGACCACCGAAGGATCGGTTCTCTTAAAGATGGAGGACAACATCACAACCGATCACATCATGCCCTCCAACGCCAAGCTTCTGCCCTACCGTTCCAACATCCCGTATCTTTCGGATTACTGCCTGGCGCCGGTGGACGAGACCTTCCCGGCTCGGGCCAAAGCGGCGGGCGGCGGATTTTTGGTGGGCGGACATAACTATGGTCAGGGTTCCAGCCGCGAACACGCGGCGCTGGTGCCGCTGTACCTCGGCATCAAGGGCGTCATCGTGAAATCCTTTGCGCGTATCCATATGGCCAACCTCATCAACTCGGGCATTCTGCCGCTGGTGTTTAAGGACGAAGCCGACTACGACAAAATCGATGCCGGAGACGAACTGGTCATCACCGATTCCGTCAATAAGGTACTGGGCAAAACCGAATTCACCGTGGAAGACAAGACCAAAGGGTTCTCCTTCGCGGTGGTGCTGGATGCGTCCGACCGCCTGAAGGAAGTCATCGTGGATGGCGGGCTTTTGAACCATACCAAAAAGAAAGCTTAAAATTTTCTGTAAATCAATCCAACCACCGGCGGGGTTCACAAACGCCGGTGTTTTTTTATGGTATAATAGCGCCATAACGGGAGAGGTATCATGAGCGAATTTACCCATCTGCATGTCCATACCGAATACAGCCTTCTGGACGGTGCCAGCCGACTGGACGACCTCATCGCGTCGGCCAAGGCGCTTGGCATGACGTCGCTGGCCATCACCGACCACGGTGTGATGTATGGTGTTGCGGATTTCTTTAAAAAATGCGTGCAGGCCCAAATTAAACCGATCTTGGGCTGTGAAGTGTATATCTGCAAGGACATGACCGAAAAGACCAAGGCCTACCGCGAGTACGCGCACTTGATTTTGCTGGCCAAAAACCAGACCGGCTACCAGAACCTGATGCGATTGGTGTCCGTCGGATTTTTGGAAGGGTTCTACTTTAAGCCGAGAATCGACTACAAGACACTGGCAAAGTACAGCGAAGGCCTCGTCTGCCTCTCGGCGTGTCTGGCGGGCGACATCCCCCAGCTGCTTCTGGCGGGCGATTACGACGGCGCCAAGGATTTGGCATTGGAGCTTAAAAGCATATTCGGCGGCGATTTCTATATTGAGCTTCAGGATCACGGTCTGCCCGAGCAAAAGCAGACCAACCCGGATTTGGTGAAAATCGCTAAAGAGTGCGATATTCCTCTAGCGGCCACCAACGATATCCATTACGTCAAGCGGGAGGACGCGCAGGCGCAGGATGTGCTGCTCTGCATCCAGACCCGAAACTTTCTGGACGACGAAAACCGCATGAAGTTTGCCACCGAGGAATTCTACTTAAAGTCGGCTGACGAGATGGCGGTGCTGTTCCCGAATCAGCCCGAAGCGATTTCGAACACACTAAAGATCGCCGAGAAATGCAATGTGAAACTGGAATTCGGCACCTATCATATGCCGGTGTTCGATTTACCCGAAGGCACCGACCATCAGGCTTTTTTGAAAGACAAGGTCCTAGACGGCCTACAGTACCGTTACGGCGCCGTGACGCCCGAGCTGGCCGAGCGCGCTGAATACGAGCTTTCGGTCATCGGCAGTATGGGCTTTACTGACTACTTTTTAATCACATGGGATTTTATCAAGTTTGCCAAGGATCGGGGCATTGTGGTGGGCCCGGGGCGGGGCAGCGCGGCGGGCAGCATTGTGGCCTATGCGCTTCGAATCACCGATATCGACCCCATCAAATACACCCTGCTGTTTGAGCGGTTCCTAAACCCTGAGCGGATCAGCATGCCGGATATCGACATCGATTTTTGCATCGAACGCCGTCAGGAAGTCATCGACTATGTGGTGCAAAAATACGGCGAGCATAACGTGGCGCAGATTATCACCTTCGGAACACTGGGCGCCAAGCAGGCCGTGCATGACGTGGCGCGGGTGATGCGCTTTCCGTTCGGCGAATCGGTACGCATCGCCAAGCTGATTCCGAACGGCCCGACCGTGACCCTAAAAAGCGCATTGGAAGACAGCGTGCCTTTTCGGACCGAATATGAGACCAAGCCCGAAGTGAAAGAACTCATCGACATGTGCTTAAAGCTGGAGGGCATCCCGCGGCACGCGTCCACGCACGCGGCGGGGGTGGTCATCGCCAAAAAGCCGGTCCTGGAATATGTGCCCTTGCAGATTAACCCCAAGGACGAATCGGTCATCACGCAGTTTCCCATGGGTCTTTTGGAGGAACTGGGCCTATTAAAGATGGACTTTTTGGGGCTTCGCAACCTGACGGTCATCCGCGATACCCTTGCCATGGTGGCCGAGGACGCAGGCGAAATCATCGACTTCGACAAAATGGAATATGACGACCCCGAGGTATACGCGCTGATTTCCGCGGCCGATACCGACGGCGTTTTTCAGCTGGAAAGTCCGGGCATGCGGCGGCTGATGCAGCAGCTGAAGCCCAGCGACCTTTCGGATATCATGGTGGGCATCTCGCTGTTTCGGCCGGGGCCGATGGACAGCATCCCCACGTATATCGCGGCCAAAAACCACCCCGAAAAGGTGCGGTACGACCACCCGAGTCTGGAAAAGACGCTGAAAGAGACCTACGGCTGTATCGTATATCAGGAGCAGGTCATGCAGATTGTACAGGATATGGCGGGCTACAGTTTGGGCCGCGCTGATTTGGTGCGCCGCGTGATGAGCAAAAAGAAGGCCGACGTGATGGCTAAAGAGCGGGAAGTATTCATCTTGGGCGACAAGGAAAAAGGTGTGCCCGGCGCGGTGAACCGCGGAGTGGACCGAAAAATCGCTGAGAAGATATTCGATCAGATGACCGACTTTGCGCAGTACGCGTTTAACAAGAGCCATGCCTGCGCCTATGCTGTCATCGCGTACCAGACCGCGTACCTCAAGGTGCACTACAAGCGCGAGTTTATGACGGCGCTTTTGAACAGCTTTATCGGTACGCCCGACAAGACCGCGGCGTATATCCAATACCTGAAAAAAGCGGGTATCAAAATCCTGCCGCCGGATATCAATCTGTCCGGCCCGCGTTTTTCTGTGGACGGGGAGAGCATCCGGTTTGGGTTCTCTGCCATTCGCGACGTGGGGGGCAAAGCCGCGGCCGAAATCGTCGGTTTACGCAAAGGCAAGGTCTACACCGACTTTTTGGATTTCATCAAGCGCACGGCGGGCATCATCAACAAAAAAGCGCTGGAAGGCCTGATTCTGGCCGGATGCTTTGACTGCTTCGGCAATACGCGCAGCAGTCTGATGAGCGTGTACGAGCGGGCGATGAAGAGCGTTTCGGACGACGACAAGAAGACCATTGACGGGCAGATCAGCCTGTTTGATTCGGACATGGATCTGGGCGCCAGCCAGAGCATCAGCATCCCGGACCTTAAGGAGTATGACCACCGCCAGCTTTTGTCTCTGGAAAAGCAGACCACGGGGTCCTACCTGAGCGGGCATCCTCTGGAGGCCTTCGAGGCTGAGCTGGATAAACAGGCGCATAACACATATAAGATTCTGTCGGCGGCGTCCGATCCTTCAACGGCGGCGTACTACGAGGACCGCGAAGTGGAGCTTTTGGGAATTCTAAATGACGTAAAAAGAAGATCGACCAAGGACAAGCGCAGTTATGCGCTGGCGACTTTGGAAGACCTCTATTCGGTCATCGACGTCATCGTGTTCCAGGGGCCTTTGGCCGACGCGGAACCGATGCTGTATAACGACAATGTCGTTCGGCTGAAAGGACGCGTGGACATCAAGGAAGGCGAAGCGCCCAAGATTATTCTGGAAAAACTGACGCCGGTCATGCGGGCGGACGAGTCCTTTACCGGCAAAAAGCTGTATGTCAAAATTCCGGCCATGTACGGGGAAAGCACCGATAAACTGGTCAACGTGCTGAAGAAATTCCCGGGCAATTCACCCACCACCGTGCATCTGGAGGCCACCAAACAGACCTTCGTCGCGGGCGGCGACTACGGCGTCACCTACACCAAAAATCTGATCGACAATTTAAAGATTGTGTTTGGTGAGGATAATGTGGTGATTAAATAAAAGCGTGTTTATCATGCTGTGAATTAACAGATTGTGTTAGCATGACCTTTTTGATATACTGAACGGGAAATGGACGAAAAAGCAAGAGAGCGGGCATCCGCGAAAGGGATAGATATGGAAGAAAATCAGGAACTTCTGCAGGATTATATCGTCATCAAGGCGCTGGAAGACGGCGTGAATATCATTGGCATGACTCGCGGCAGCGCAACCAAGTTCCACCATACCGAGAAACTGGATGCGGGCGAAGTGATGGTGGCGCAGTTCACCGAAAACACCTCGGCCATGAAAATTCGGGGCAAAGCCCAGATTTTAACCAAATACGGTGAAGTGGAAAGCGGAAAATAGAATGAAAGCGCGTAAAACACACGTGCTTTAAATAGATTTTTTAAAGTTTACGAGGAGAAGCAAATGAAAAGAATAGGTGTTTTAACAAGCGGCGGCGACACGCCGGGCATGAACGCCGCCATTCGTGCTGTGGTGAAATCCGCACGGGTTAACGGAATCAGCGTTATGGGCATCACCAAGGGCTATCAGGGCCTTATCGAAGGCCGCGTACATGAGATGCACCGCGCCGAAGTGCACGACATTGTGGGGCAGGGCGGAACCATTCTAAAGACCGCGCGTTCCAAGGAGTTTTTGACCGAGGAAGGCAGAAACAAAGCCATCCAGGTTTTAAAGGCGTTTGATATTGAAGGACTTATCGTTATCGGCGGCGACGGCAGCTATAAGGGCGCCAAGGATTTATGGGAAAAGGGCATCCCCACCATCGGACTGCCCGGAACCATCGACAATGATCTGGCCTACACCGATTTCACCATCGGGTTCAATACGGCGGTCAGCGGCGTCACCGGCGAAATCCGGAAAATACGCGATACCATGGAGAGCCACGAACGCGTGGGCGTCATCGAAGTCATGGGCAACCGATGCGGCGATATTGCGCTGTTCTCGGGCGTGGCGGGCGGAGCCGAGCACATTTTGGTGCCCGAAGTGCCGTTTGACCTCGACACTATCTGCGATGATCTGGTGCATGACCGCATCCGCGGCAAGCTGACCAGCATCATCATGATCAGTGAAGGCGCAGGCAAGGGCGAATCGCTGGCCAATTACATCAACGCCAAAACCGGCATCGACGTGAAGGCCATTGTTCTCGGGTACATCCAGCGCGGCGGCATGCCGACTGTGGACGACCGTATCTTAGCCAGCCGTTTGGGCATCCGCGCGGTGGAATTGCTGATGGAAGGCAAAGCCGGACGCGTGGTGGGCATCCGCAACAATCAGGTGGTGGACGACGACATCGACGAAGCACTGGCCATGAAACCGCGTTTTGACAAATACCTGTATGATATGGCCGAAACGCTGACCAGCCTTTAAAAAAAATTTACCATAGGGGACAAAGGATGACTTTGTCCTTTTTTTTAAAAGCACGAATACCATAATCAGGCACAAAGAAAGGAAAATGTAATGAAAAGAATTAAGAGGGTCTTGATTATTGTTGTTTTAATCATGATGTTTTTGCCAATTAACGCATTCGCCGACGATGGGTCGATATGGGATATCGATCAGGATATGACTTACAGAATTAGTGTTGACGGCGGTCAGGCAGCGATTGGAGAAGAATTTAAATATCATTTGACCATATCAAACAATTCCAAATATACCATGAGCATCATACATATTAATTTGCCGTTTGATCAATATTTTGACAGTGATTCTATCCAAGACATACCGCCGGGTAAAAGCATCACAATACAAGGAACGGATATCGTATCAAACGAAGTAGTATGGTATAAAAAAGATGGCGAATTCTATTTTGATTATGATATAGGCATTGGGTATAGCTTTAAAGGGATGTTTGGTTCCGAAGTGGTGGACATGATCAACGTGGATGACAACCCTACTCCTGTGAAACTTACAAACATTAAAGATGGATCAGATTTTCTTTCATTAAATGTAATTGAAGAAAATAAAGATTTTGTATTTACAATCATGGAACTTTTTGACGAGGACTATAGTGATAAGTTTTTAAATCGTTGGGGAGACATAGAAAACTCGGTGGAGATGGTCAACACATCTACCAAAGTTTTAGATAATTTGATGATATCAGGATATTACACGACCGAAGAACAACCCGCACTTGTGCCCGGTGAAAAAAGAACGGTTACAATGGGGTGTCACCGGCAAATTGATTATTGGGAAGACCGCCCAAATGCGTCAATGGTCAGATATAATGCGTTGTTTGTTGTGGATAGTCAAATTTATGGTGTAGAAACAGAGCGGATATATCCCAATGTCTATGTAGATTCCGAAGCAAAGGTCAGTGTGTCGGTTGACCGATATGAAGGTATATTTAAATCGAGCGAACCGGGTTTTGATAATTATCTGGTCACTGTAAAAAATACAGGAAAGGAAACCATCAATAATTTTTATATTCATATGCCTTCACAGAAACAGGTTTTTTCAAGAGAGTATTTTGTAAATCAGCTGCAACCGGGAAACAGTACAACCTTCTATTTGCACACAGTAGCTGAAGGCCCGTTTGAGATTAAACTTGGCGTTGTTGCAAATGACACGGTCTACGTAACACGCAAATATACGTATAACCCTGTAAGTGGCAAAGGCACTTTAAAGACAATTGGCGAAGAGTCGTGGTCGAATGAAAGCTTCTCGGTGATTCCCGAAGCAGAGGAACAAAACACCGAGCCGGCGACGGAAGCCACCCCGCAGATTATCTATGTTACTCCCGAACCCGTGCCTACCCCGACCGCACAAGTCGTCTATATCACCGAAAAGCCCGCAATTCCCTCATGGGTGTGGCCGTTGCTGGGGCTGGCTATCGTACTGGCTGGCGGGTTGGTGCTGGGATTACGGCAAAAACAGAGTCAAGCGGACAAAGGAGACAAATAGATGAAACGAGTTTACTCGGCAGCGCTCATCTTGCTGGTTTTGATGACAGGTCTGATGCCTGTTGGCGTGGCGGCCGACTCGGCGATTTTCTATGATGTGGATAACGATGTTACATACTCGATTGAGCTACACAGCAAAACCGCAGAAATCGGCGGGGAGGTATCCTATACAGCGACGATTCGGAACAACTCAAAATATAACGTGAACATCGAATATATTGTAGATAGCTTTGACAATTATTTTGAAAGTGAAGACGATAATGGCTATGCGCTTTCCCCTGGAAAAACCATGCGCATGGATATCACCGGAACCATACCGGAGGAAAGCAACTGGTATATGCGCGACGGGAAAGCGTATATGGACGTCAAATTGGATCTGGCGTTTCAAACGGATAGAGAACCGCTGAAGGAAGAGGGCGCGTGGGCGGAATTAATTAATCAACATCCTGAAACGGTGGAAATCACCAACATTAAAGACGGAAGCGGTCTGATTGATTTGAAAATATATGGAGATGATGCTGAAAGAGCATTTCTAGACTGCGGATATAATCTAAACTGGCACCTGAACTCATCAAAAACAAATATCTATGGGTACACAATTTTACCCATATCAATCACCAATATCAGCAATCAAAATCTGGATGAGGTGCTGGTCTATCCGTGTTTGTTTGGCGATAGGGTTCAGCAAATCGCTTTGAGCCCAAATGATGGGGCGTTTTTCATGGTTAATAATTACATGACGATAGAGCCTAATCAGTCGCGCCCCGAAACATCGGAGGCCATAGCCAAGGTTCTGATTAAAAAAGACGGAGAATATTATGGTGTGCAGGAGACTACAGTGTGCCGGAATATTTTTATTGATCAGGAGCCTGAAAGCGAGATTGCGGTTAAACGGCTGCCCGAAGCGCAGCAGACAACAGAAGCGGGAATGGACAGCTACAGCATCACCTTTAAAAACGTCAGCAGACATCCCATACAGAACCTGTATATTGATTTGTTGGGCCCCGGCTACTATTGGAGCACTGAGGGCAGCTTTGAGAACACGGATACCATTTATCTGTTTGAGATTAACGACGAAGTAACCCGGAATTTTACGGCGCCGGACCAAGGAAAGTTTGAAGTTCATATTGGAAGCGTTGTTTTTGGGGAAAAAATCCCGAGTATTTCGTATTTGTACGATGTGGACACCCAGACGGGAGAAGTGGGGAACGGCTATCCGTATATGTATTTTGAATATGATTCCGAGTATGAGCGGGCCGCACACTATATTGTGGATCAAATCGGCGGAGATTTGCCGACCCGGCTGACAGCGCTTTTAGAAAAAACGAACGCTGAACCCACGGCGATGCCCACCCCGACTGTGCTTGTTGAAAATGAAGTGACCCCCGAACCCGTGCCTACCCCGACCGCACAAGTCGTCTATATCACCGAAAAGCCCGCAATTCCCTCATGGGTGTGGCCGTTGCTGGGGCTGGCCATCGTTCTGGCCGGCGGGCTGGTTTTGGGGTTACGACAAAAACAGAGCAAAGAATGAAAATAAAAAAAGCTGACCGCGATGGCGATCAGCTTTATACGTCCAAGAAAAAGAATTTACAGAATCAAGGGGGCCAGCAGGTTAAACACATAACCAGCCAAAATGATGCCCACCGTGACGATGGCGATAAAGGTAATCAAAAGTTTCTTTTTGATGACTCTGGAAATCATAATCATCGAAGGTACGCTTAAGGCGGTAACCGCCATCATAAAGCTTAAGACGGTGCCGATGTCCATGCCCTTAAGGTACAGCTGAGCCGCGATGGGGATGGTTCCGAAGGTGGAGGAATACATCGGGATGCCCAGGATAGTCGCGATAATCGGAGAGAAACCTTTGGATTTTTGCGCGAAATTGGCGATCCATTCGGCCGGCAGGAACCCGTGGATGGCCGCGCCGATGCCCACGCCGAGAAGGATGGCCCACCAGGTGCTCTTTAATATCGCCAGACTGCGAATGGCGGCGTTTTTGCACCGCTGACCAAAGGTTTGCTCTTCAGCGCTCCAGAGGTTAACGTGCTCGTCCAGCGATTTCACCTGATCTTCCATATGCATTTTGCCGATCAGCCAGCCGCCGAAAACACCGATCAGCACGCCGAATACGGCATACAGGATGGCGACGGTGACCGACCCGATTTCACCCATCAACAGCATGACGGCCGCAAGGTCCACCATGGGCGAGGTGATGAGGAAGGAGAAGGTGACGCCCAAAGGCAGCCCCGCCGACATAAAGCCGATGAAGATGGGGATGGATGAGCAGGAACAGAACGGGGTCAAAATACCCAAAATGGAGCCGATAAAGTTACCGCCAAGCCCCGAAAACTTCATGATGGTGTTTTTGCTGCGTTCGGGGGAGAAGAAGGACTGGATGAACGAGATGACAAACACCAGCACAAACAGAAGCACTGCGATTTTGATGGCATCGTAGATGAAAAAGTTGACCGACTCAAAGAGATGGGTTGTCGGATCCAAGCCAAAAGCCAACAGCAGTTTTTGAATCAGCACATTCAGCCAGTCCATGACCAGCAGCTGATCGCGGATAAATTCTAAAACGATCATAAGACCTCCAGGGTTTAAAATATTTTTTCTAATTCATGGATCAGGTTTTCGCAAGCGCACGGCGCCAGGGTATACCGTACCCACTTGCCGTCCTTTTTGGGAACAACCAGACCAGAGTCAACCAGTATCTTCATGTGGTGCGAAAGCGTGGGCTGGGTCACCTGGAGCGATTCTAAAAGATCGCAGGCGCACACATTGCCCGTTTTTAGAAGCTTGATGATTTCGATGCGGTTTTCATCAGCCAGCGCTTTAAAATATCGAACAGGATCGCCCAAAGCGTTCACCTCACATAGATGATTATCGATATGTATAATACAGCATATATAGACACATGTCAATATGTTTTTCGTGAATATTTCCATGCGGGCCAAAAATTGCGTTTAAAGAGCTGAGAAAATGGTTTATAATTTGCATATAATGTCTTTCGAGGAGAAGAGGCGTCTTTAGACCGAATGGAAGTCCCCATAGGCAGTCCCAAAAATACAATTACAATCGAAGAATATTACCAGCGACTGGTGGAAATTCACCGCGTTGGCGATGTTGGCGTATGGTATATTAAGGCCGGAACACAGGAGATTGTTTTTTCCGAATTAGCGCGAAAAATCTATGAGGTGGATCCCGGCGTCACCATTACAATCGCAAGATTACTGACCATCATCCCGTCGGAAGACGTTCAGCTTATCAAGAGCACATTTAAACAAGTCAGCGAAGGACAAGCATATATCATCAATTTGACCCATGGCATCATCACCAAATCGGGGAAATTGAAGTATGTGCATGTCTGGGGTGTGCGGCAGATGAAAGACGGCGTACCCGAGGGCGTTTACGGCGCCATACGGGAAACGACGCTTGAAAAAGCGCAGCGTGAACGCGGACGCATATACGGTCAATACCTGGAGCTGGCATCCAGCAATGGGCAGGTTGCGTTTTGGAGGTATGCGTCTGACGAAGCCGAGAGCATTGTTTCCGAATGGTACAAAGCGCTGGGGTATCATTCAAAAGGCGGAGAATTTGTAGCCCGCGTGGAATGGGAAGCACTGCTGCATCCCGAGGACAAGACCAGAGCCATTGCGCGGTTTGATGACTTTTTAAACAGCAGAGAAACCGAATATAAAGATATTTACCGGCTCCTAAAAGCCAACGGTGAATATGCCTACATCAAGTCGATGGGGAAAGCGGTTGAGTTGACCAAAAAAGGGACGCCCAAAGTGGTCATCGGGACGCATTCGGACATCACCGACATCATGCAGATTCAGGAGAATTTGAAAAATGTCGAGTTGAAACAGGCGTTTCTGATGGAAAATGTCGCCGATATTGTGCTTCAGGTGAATGATAAAGGCGAAATTCTCTATGATACAAAGAAGTTTCAGAAGCTTGCCGTGGAATTTAGAAATGACAGCAACCTGCTGTTCAGCTTCATCCACAAAGACGACCGGGATATCCTGATTACCAAACTGACCGAGATTGATACGAATATGCAGGTGGTGACCGTGACCTGCCGGTTGGGGAGCGGCAGCAATTACACCTGGTTTGATCTGCACGTCAAAGGCTTATTTAGCGCATCCGGTGTTTTGGAAAGCTTTCTCATCGTCGGAAACGATATCACCGAGAAGGTGAACGCGCAGAAAATGATTCGCGAATCCGAAGTCAATCTTCGGATGCTGGTCGAGAACGTTAAGGATTTAATTATCCGACTCAACGGGCAGAACCGCATCACCTATATGGCGGATAACGCGTCGCTGATTCTGGGTATCCCGATTGAGCACATGAAAAGCATGTCTCTGGAAAAGGTGTTCTATGACGCGGAAAGTGATGATATTAAAAAAGCGTTTAAAGAAATCCGGGAGCAGCTGGGAGCGGATATCTCATTTAACAGCCGGGTCATTACGTCCGAAGGCGTTCGCTGGTATGAATGGAACGGCCGCGGCCTGAACACCGCGGGCGATATCGTCTGCGTGGGACGCGATGTGACCGATATCATCGCGCATCAGCAGAAGAACGACGAACTGGCCAGGAAAATTGACATGACTTTGGACGTGGCCGGAATTGCCACATGGGACTGGGATATGAGTACGGATCATATTACATTCAGCCCCATGCTTTTTAAACTGTTGAACCGGCCCGAGATACCCATTGAAAAGCACGGGTTTGACATGATTAATCAGTGGATTCATCCGGATGATCTGAGTAAAATTCAGACTGAATTAACGCCCGAAGTAAAAAAACACAAGGTCCTGATTGAGAATAAATTCCGTATTATGAAAGCGGGCGGAGAATATATCTGGTTTCAGTCGCGCGGCTATGTCACCGAATGGGATGAACAGGGCCTAAGCAGGCGCGCGCTGGGTGTATATATCAACGTTCAAAAAGAGCAGCAGCTGCAGGAAAAACTGCGGTATATGGCCTACCATGATGAGCTGACGGGGCTTTATAACCGAAAGCGCATCATCAGCCTGATGGAAACGGCGATGGAAGAGGGAAAACTGACGAATGCCGCGGCCATTACGCTGGATATCGACAATTTTAAAGGGATTAACGATGTTTTCGGGCACGCGGTCGGCGATATGCTGCTCATATCGGTGGCGCAGACTTTAAAAGCGCGGGTTGGCGATATGGGGAAATGCGCCCGTCTGGCCGGAGATGAGTTTTTCATTTTCATACCGGACTTTCGTTCAAAGCAGGATGTCATCGACTTAACCTCAAAGCTGATTAACTTTTTTGGCAGTTCCATGGCGATGCCCAATGAATATGATATCGACCTTTCCACCTCCGCGGGGGTGGTGTTCTACCCCGACGATACGACTGATGTGGGCATGCTGATCAATTACTCGGATATTGCGATGCTGCAGGCCAAGGAGGTTGGCAAAAACCGTTTTGTGCTGTATAACGGCGCCGTCACCAAGGAGTATTACCAGTCGCATCAACTGCTCTACGATCTACGCACGGCGATAAAAAAAGAAGAATTTTTCATGGTCTACCATCCCGTAGTGGATTTGGACCACAATCAAGTAGTACAGCTGGAGGCGCTGATCCGATGGCAGCATCCGATATATGGCACGCTGATGCCGACCGGATTCATCCATGTGGCTGAGACCAGCGGGGATATATCGGGCATCTTCAAAACCATCTACCGGTCCACGCTGATGCAGCTGAAAAAATGGCAGAGAAAGAATCCAAATTTAAGCCTTTCGATCAATCTTTCCGCGGGACAGCTGACCGTCGAAGACTTTTCGGATTACCTGATACGGGTTGCCGAAGAAGTGGGCATCCAGCCGGATCGCCTGATTTTTGAGATCACCGAGACCACGCTGCTGCACGTCGTGGAAACCGTTCGGACCAACATCCGGGCGATTCGCGGACACGGATTTAAGCTGGCGTTGGACGATTTCGGCATGGAGTATTCCTCATTGGCCATGCTGGAAAAAGTGGGCTTTGATATGATTAAAATTGACCGATTCTTTGTTTCCAACTTTGAGGAGAGCTTTGTCGCCAAAGAAATCATCAAAATGATTGGCTCCATCATCAAGGGGCTGGATAAGCAGAGCATTGTGGAAGGCGTGGAGACCGAGCAACAGCTGAAAACCATGCAGGCGCTGGGCTTCTCCTGGATTCAGGGCTTTTATTTTTCAAAACCGCTTCCGGTAAAGGATGTGGAGCCTTTTCTTAAAACTTTTGAAAAAAGCCAAAAGCAGCGGAAGGGCTGAAAGGGCTATTAAAAACAATTCAATAAAACAAAGACCCCCGAGCAGGTTTCGCTGCCCGCGGGGTCTTTTCGTTTGTTACGAAAGGTATTGCTTTTTGCAGAGGAACGCCTTATTGTTCGGGAACCGTCGGTGTAAAGCCCAGATCAAAAGTGTCTGCGTCGATGTCTTCCTGCGTCATTTTCATGGTATATTTGGTCGCAAATCCGGCACCGCCCACCACATTGGCCTGCATATCAATGATATAAGCCATTGATTTAATGTCGGTATAGAAGATATTCCTCGCCGGGACAAAATCGGATCCATATTGGAAAATCAGATAGTACTCCCCATGCGGGATGGACTGGATGGTGTAATTGTCACCGGCCCTGACATATCCCGCCGCGATGGCAACGGTCTCATTATCGGATTCCACCAGATAGGCGGCCAGATCGACACCTGTTTTGTTCTTAATATCAATATAGCTGTAGCCGGACACCGTGTTGGTCATCAGCTTGCCGGTTTCGGGACGTGAAACATCGTAGAAAGGCAATTCATAGGTCAAATCGTTGATTTTCAGCACATAGCTGCCTGCGGTGGGGCTGCTGACGGTGACGCTTTGAGTCACTTCGGTATTACCATCGACTGTAACCGAACCCTGGTCAAGCGGCTTGCCGTCTAAGGAGATGGTGTAGTCACGGGTACCGGCTGTTTCGCCCTGATTGGTTACGGTATATTCTAAATCAAAATCGGTATTGGTGATGAAGTAATATTTGTCTGCATCGCTTGAGAATACAATATCTGCCGCGGTGAGCACGTCGAAGGAAGTTGTCGCCTCATCTATGGTCATTGTATGCGGCCCCGGATAAGTGGTAACATCACTGACGAAATATGTATCCGATGTGATCGGCACGACTTCTCCCATGCCGGCGCCTTCGAATGGGATTTCGTATGTATAAGCCAGCGTTCCGTCAATGTATACCGGAATTTCAAAAGTCGTTGGGATCATGCCGGAAGCGTCAATCGTGATGCTCAGCGGGACGGGCGCGTTATAATCCACCTCGCCGTTGGGAACGCCGATTTCAACCAGCTGATAGGAACTGACCAAAACACCGAAAATAAAGACTAAAAGAATAAAGCCTAAAATCAGCGCCAGAATGGGGCCGAGAATGAACCAAAGCACCTTGTGCTTTTTCTTCACCGATTTCTTATCTTCTTCGGTCAACTGATGGGAGCAGTTAGGACAGAACTCCGCATTTTTGGGCAGCTTTGTTTTACATTCGGGGCATTTCACGATGAGATTTCCTCCAGGTCAAAGAATTTTTCGTTTGTATGAACACTCAAGACTGATATAAACAGTATAAGCATTTATTGTTATTTTGCATAGGGTGTTTTTACCAATGGCAATTTATTCCGAAACAAACCGTCCCTTTTGTAGTAGGCCGCACTGACCGCCGGTGCGGTGGGGATGGTGGCCAGTTCGCCCACGCCTTTGGCGCCGTAGGCCATGGCCAGCTTTTCGTCGTTTTCCACCAAAAGCACTTTGACAGACGGGGTTTGGTCGGCGCGGAACAGTCTCAGTTTGGCATAGGTCGTCTGCGGAACACTGTCCATTAGCGGATAATCCTCGGTGAGGGCATACCCGAGACCCATGACCACGCCGCCCTCCACCTGCCCTTCGGCTCCGGTACGGTTGATGACCCTGCCCACGTCATAAGCACAAATCACCTCGGATACATAATCGTCTTTATCCAGGATGACCAGTTGGGCGCCGTAGCCATACGCCGCATGGCTGACGGGGTGCGCTTTTGTGCTGTCGATGGGGTCGGTGACGCAGGTATATTCGCCGTAAGCCTCTTCGCCGTCCATGTCCGCCCAATCGCGGCTCTGCTTTTTGGCCAGCAGGTTTTCGCACGCCACGCGCACCGCTTCGCCGGTGAACAAGGTTTGGCGCGAAGCCGTGGTGGTACCCGAGTTGGGGGTGCGCTGGGTGTTGGGCTGTTCAATGACGATCTGGCTGGGCTTTAATTTCAGCGTTTGGCAGGCCATTTTTAGAATGACGGCGTCCAACCCCTGACCGATGCGCGCGGCGCCGGTACGAACGTGGATTTTTCCGCCCTCCACGCTGACGATGCACCGTCCTGTGTCCGGCACGCCCACGCCGAGGCCGCTGTTTTTTAAGGCGCAGGCGATGCCCATGGGCTTGGTTTCGTCGTAATAGGGAACCAGCGCCTCCAGGCATTCAAACAGCGCGGTGCTGCCGTCGGCGATCTGACCGTTGGGCAGAGACTGTCCGGGACGAATGGCGTTGCGTAAGCGAATCTCCAGCGGGCTGATGCCTGCCATTTCGGCCAGCAGCGTCAGGTTGGATTCGATGGCGAAAACCGACTGGGTGACGCCGAAACCGCGAAAAGCGCCGGCCGGCGGATTGTTGGTGTAAACGGCGGTGCCGGTGATGTCCACGTTGGGGTAATTATATGGACCGCCCGCGTGGGTACAGGCACGCTGCAGAACCGGGCCGCCCAGCGAGGCGTACGCGCCGGTGTCCGAGACAATATCGGCTTTGACGGCCGTGATGATGCCGTTTTCGTCGCAGGCCGTGGTCATGTCAATCTCCATGGCGTGGCGTTTGGGGTGGATGAGGATACTTTCCTGCCGCGAGAATTTGACCTTAACGGGTTTACCCGTGACAAAGGCGGCGAGCGCCGCGTGATGCTGGACGCTCATATCCTCCTTGCCGCCAAAGCCGCCGCCGACGGTCTGAGCCGCGATGTGCAGGCGTTCGGGGTCGATGTTTAGGATGTGCGCAATTTCCCGCCGTTCGTCAAAGATATTCTGGCTGGCGGTGAAAAGCTGGATGGTTTCTCCTTCGGGGACAGCGATGGCGCATTCGGGTTCCATAAACGCGTGGTCGGTGAAGGGCGTGGAGTAATGCCGGGTGACCACATGGGCGCTTCGCGCAAACACGGTGTCGGTGTCCTCGCCGCGCTTTAGGTGCTGAACGCTTAACACGTTGCCGCCCTCATGCAGGGCGGGCGCGCCTTCGGCCAGCGCCATTTCGGGCGAAGACAGCGGGGTCAGCGGCTGATAATCAATTTTGACCAATGCCTTGATGGCGGAAAGGCTCTCTTTGGTTTTAGAGACCACCAAAGCCACGCCGTCGCCGACATAGCGCGTGTTGTCGCCTTCGGCGATGAGGACGTCCCAATCTTTTTTGAGGTGGCCGGTTTTGTTGTTGGGCACGTCTTTGGCCGTGATGACAGCCAGACAGTCGGGGTGCCGAAGCGCTTCGGAGGCGTCGATTTTCAAGACAGTGGCTCTGGGGTATTGGGCGCGGATGGCCGAGGCATAGGCCATGCCGGGCAATTCGATATCGTCCACATAAACCGCTTCTCCCAGAACCTTGGCCTCTGCGTCCGGGCGGATGATTTCGTCGCCCAGCAGCGCGGTATCCACCGGCTGGGGCACGGGGAGATTCTCTCTGAAGAATTTGGCCGAAAGCGCAATCGCTTCGACGATTTTGACATAACCGGTACAGCGGCAGATATTGCCCTTAATCGCCTTGCGGATGTCAGCTTCGGACGGGTTATCGTTGACGTCCAGCAGCGCCTTGGCGCTGATGACCATGCCCGGGATGCAAAAACCGCACTGCACCGCGCCGGCGGTGCCGAAGCAGTGGACATATACCTGTTTTTCGCGCGGCGATAAACCTTCGACGGTTAAGATACGGGCGCCGTCGAGTTTCTGGACCTTTTGGGAACAGGCGCGTTTGCTGACGCCGTCAATCAGAACCGAGCAGGTGCCGCAGGCGCCGCTGGAACAGCCGTCCTTGACGCTGGTGAGGCGCAAATCCTCACGCAAAAAATCCAGCAGGCTTTTGGGGCTGTCGGTGGATATTTCTTTTCCGTTAACAATCATTTGAACCATGCGTACTCTCCAATTATACAAGTGCCTACATTATATCATGCTTTCATCTGTTTTGAGCGCGCGAAAACGGGAATATGGGAATCGTTGTTGTTGACGCGAAAATGACAACAGTGATAGAATGATAGAACTATATAAAAAAAAGGAAAGGAACGGGCGCGGTCCAATAACGCCATAGAAAAACGATGAAAAACATGCGTAACGAAATACTCGACATCCTGCGCGATGATGCGAAAGCCTCCGCAAAAGAGATAGCCAGCATGATTGGGGAAAGTGAAGCGGCCGTTGCCGCCGAGATTAAAGGGCTGGAAGATGAGAAAATCATCTTAAAGTATAAGACCCTGATTAACCGCGAAAAGATTAACAGCGAATATGCCGAAGGTCTGATTGAAGTGAAGGTGGAACCCCAGCGCGACCTCGGATATGACCGCATCGCCCAGCGGATCTACCGCTTTGATGAAGTGACGGCCGTTTACCTGATGAGCGGCACCTATGATCTTTCGGTGCATGTGGAAGCCAGTACCATGAAGCAGATTTCTGAATTTGTGTTTGAGAAACTCGCGGTGATGGAAGGTGTGCGTTCCACGGCCACCTACTTTATCATGAGAAAATACAAGGAACACGGCGTCATTTTTGCCGATGATGACAAAGACGAAAGGCTGGTCATTTCGCCATGAACTATGACAAATACATTGCCAAAGTCGTTGCCGAGATTCCGCCCAGCGGCATCCGGAAATTTTTTGATATTGCTTCCGAGATGGAGGATGTCATCAGCCTGGGGGTCGGCGAGCCCGACTTCACCACGCCCTGGAACATCTGTGAAAACGCCATCTACGCGATTGAGACCGGAAAAACCCATTACACGTCCAACCACGGCACCACCGCTTTGCGGCAGGAGATTGCCGCTTATTTAAACGAGCGGAATGCCCTGCAATATGACATCAACCAGATCATCGTCACCGTCGGCGCTTCCGAAGCGCTGGACATCGCTTTTCGCGCGGTGATTAACCCCGGCGACGAGGTTCTGGTGCCCGCGCCCTCCTATGTTTCCTACATGCCGGGCGTCAAACTGGCGGGCGGCGTGGCTGTGCCCGTGCTGACTGTGGCCGCCAACGCGTTTAAGTACACGGCGGATGTTTTAAAAAGCGTGATTACCCCCAAAACCAAAGCACTGATTATGCCCTTCCCCAACAACCCGACCGGCGGCATTATGACAAAAGAAGAGCTGGCGGGCATTGTGGACGTGATTATCGAAAACGACCTTCTCGTCATATCGGACGAAATCTATTCCGAACTGACCTATGACGGCAAGCATGTTTCTATCGCCACTTTGCCGGGGATGAAGGAGCGGACAATCGTCATTAACGGTTTCTCCAAGGCCTTTGCCATGACCGGATGGCGGCTGGGCTATGTGGCCGCGCCGCTGCCTTTAACCAAAGCCATGCTGAAGATTCACCAGTACACAATCCTCTGCGCGCCCTCGGCGGCACAGGAAGCAGGACTGGAAGCGCTGAAGACCGAGCGGAAAAACGGATATAAACAGGTGCGCGAAATGGTTCAGCAGTATGACCACCGCCGGCGGTATCTGTTTGAGGCGTTTAACGCGCTGGGCCTTCGCTGCTTTGAACCCAAAGGCGCATTCTATATGTTCCCGGATATCCGGTTGTCTGGGCTTTCTTCGGATGAGTTCTGCGAACGGCTGGTCAAAGAAAAACGCGTCGCCTGTGTGCCGGGTACGGCTTTTGGCGAGGGCGGCGAAGGATTTATGCGCTGTTCGTATGCGTCCTCCATGGAGAACTTAAAAGAAGCGATTAAGCGGATTACTGAATTTTTAAAAGAAAACGGGTGGCTTTAAAAAATTTTTAAAACTTTCTTGGGTTATTCATATCAAAAGAAAATAGAAATGTTATAATCACTTTGTATTAAGAAAGGTGATATGCATGAGCTTTAACGTGATTGGAAAGCCGGTGCAGCGCGGAGACGCTGCGGCAAAAGTGACCGGTCGGGCATTGTATACCCGGGATATGAAAATGCCCGGGATGCTGTATGCCAAAATCCTGCGCGCCGAAATTGCGCATGGCTATGTGAAATCCTACGATATCTCCGAGGCGGAAAAACTGCCCGGCGTTGTGAAAATTGTTCTTCCCAAGGACGTGAAGGCCAACCCATGGCCAAGCGCCGGACACCCATACAGCTTAAACCCCGCCCATCAGGACATCGCAGACCGGCAGATTTTAAATGAAAAGATAAGGCTTTTCGGTGATGAGATTGGCGCGGTGGTGGCCAAAGACGAGCTGACCGCTGAAAAAGCGGTGAAGCTCATCAAGGTGGCGTATGAAGCCCTGCCCTTTGTTTTGGACGCCGAAGAGGCGATGAAGGAAGGCGCGCCCATTCTGCACGGCGACGAAACCAATATCCTGCGGCACACCGACATTAAACACGGCAAAGAAGAACTGTCCACGGCTTTTTCAAAATGCGATTATATTCTGGAACAGGAATTTGACGTGACGCCTGTTCAGCACGCCCACCTCGAGAACCATATTGCGTACGCTTATGTAGACCCCGAAGACCGATTAACCATCGTAACCTCTACCCAAATTGCCCATATTGTACGACGCGTGGTGGCCCATGCGCTGAATTTGCCGTTCGGCAAGGTGCGTGTGATTCAGCCATACATCGGCGGCGGATTTGGCAATAAGCAGGACGTGGTGATTGAACCCATGGCGGCCATGCTGAGCTTGGCCTGCAACGGACGGCCCGTGATGGTGGATTTGACACGCGAAGAGGTTTTCTATGGATCCAGAACCCGTCACGGTATCCGCTTCAAGTTTAAGACCGGCGTTTCAAAGGACGGCAGACTTTTGGCCAAGTCAATGGTGAGCATCGGCAACAACGGCGCCTATGCATCGCACGGGCATTCGATTGTCGCCAAGGGCGGCACCAATTTCTCCAGAACCTATCCGGCCGAGTTGGCCACCGAATGGAACGGATACACCGTATACACCAATACGGCCACGGCGGGCGCGATGCGCGGTTACGGCATTCCGCAGGTCAACTTTGCGGTGGAGTGCCATATGGATGATCTCGCCGATGATATCGGCATGGATCCGATTGAGTTTAAACAGAAGAATGTGATGAAACTGGGTTTTGTCGATCCGGTTTCGGGCATCGAGATAAAATCCTGCGGTCTGCCTGAATGCATCGAAAAAGGCAAGGCCTATATCGATTGGGACAACAAGCGAAAAGAATATCTAAACCAAAAGGGAGACAAGCGGAAAGGCGTTGGCTTTGCGCTGTTTTCCTATGCCACGGCGGTTTGGCCGTTCTCCATGGAGCTGGCCGGCGCCAGACTCACCATGAATCAGGACGGCAGTTTGCAGCTGACCGTGGGCGCGGCCGAGATTGGCCAGGGTTCGGACACGGTGTTTGCCCAGATGGCGGCCGAAGTGATGGGCGTGCCTTTCTCAATGGTCAACGTGGTTCGGGGAACCGATACGGATATCCACCCCTACGACCCGGGGGCTTATGCCTCCCGCCAGACCTATGTGGCCGGACAGGCTGTGCGCCAGGCGGCCGAGAGCGTACGCGATCAGGTCTGCGCGCGCGCGGCGAAAAAGTATGATATCGACGTAAAAGACGTGGAGATACGCGATGCGAAGATTTATCGCGTCAGCGCGGGACGATTGCTTTGCACGCTGGAACAGCTGGCGATGGAGAGCTTCTACGAAAAGGATGAATCCTCCACCATCGCAAGCGAAAAGAGCGCCAACGTCAAGAGCAATGCACTGGCTTTTGGCGTATGCGTGACCGAAGTGGAAGTGGACGTGAAGACCGGGAAGGTCAACATCTTAAAGATCTGCAACATCCACGACAGCGGAACGATTATCAACCCCATTCTGGCTTCGGGCCAGGTGGAGGGCGGCATGAGTATGAGCTGCGGTTTGGCGCTGTCCGAAGGGCTGAAATATGATCCGAAGACCGGGCAGATGCTGACCGATAATCTCCTGGATTATAAACTGCCGACCGTTTTGGATACGCCGCATTTCGATGTGGATTTTGTGGAGCCCTATGACGTGACCGGCCCGTTCGGCAACAAGGCTTTGGGCGAACCTCCGGCTGTGCCGCCGGCGGCGGCAATTCGAAACGCCATTAAACATGCCACCGGCGTTCGGGTGTTTGCGACGCCCATGAACCCGCAGAGCCTGTTTGAGGCTTTCCGCGAAGCGGGACTGAACTAGAGGGGATAAATGAGATGTTTGATATAGCCAAATACTATGAAGCCAAGACGCTGGAGGATGCGCTTAGCTACTTAAAAGCGAATCCTGACGTCAGGGTGATTGCGGGCGGAACGGATGTGCTTTTACGTATCCGCGAAGGCAAGATTTCAAATGCGCACCTCATGGGCATCAGCTTTATTTTCGCCCTAAAAACCATTACGGAGGACGAACAGGGCAATCTGCATATTGGGCCCATGATGACGTTTACCGCTATTGAGGAAAACGAAATTATCCTAAAGCATATCCCGATTCTGGCCGAGGCGGTGGGCGCCATCGGCGGGCCGCAGATTCGCAACGTGGCCACCATCGGCGGCAATGTCTGCAACGGCGCGACCAGCGCGGACAGCGCGTCCTCGCTGTTTTGCCTGAACGCCAGGCTGAAAATCCAGACGGCGGATTCCAGCAGATTGGTGCCGATTTCCGAATTCTATGTCGGGCCCGGCAAGGTGATTCTCCAGCCCGGCGAGCTTGTGACCGACATCATCATTGAGAAAAAAGACTATGACGGCTATACCGGAACCTACAAGAAATTTGCCCAGCGCAGTGCGATGGACATCGCGACCATCGGCTGTGCGGTGATTTTAAAGCACGACGGCAAGACCATATCGGACATCCGCATCGGTCTGGGCGTAGCCGCGCCGACGCCGATTCGCTGTACCGACGCCGAGAACATCGGCCGGGGGATGACCATTTCGCCCGAAAATATTGACGCCATGGCCAAAGCCACCATCACCAATATGCGCGCGCGCGATTCCTGGCGCGGGTCCAAAACCTTCCGCGAGCATCTGGTGTATGAGCTGACCAAACGGGCGGTAAAAAAGCTGGTTGGACTGCCCGAAGAGGAGTGAAAAAAAGATATGGAACAGACGATTTCTTTTACGATAAACGATGAACAGAGAACCATGGTGATTCATCCCGGACAATCGCTTCTGGAGCTGATTCGCGAGGATCTGGGACTGACCGGCGCCAAGCAGGGATGCGGCGTGGGTGAATGCGGCGCGTGTGCGGTGCTGGTGAACGGTCAGGCAGTGGATTCCTGCCTATACTTAGCCGCATGGGCGGACGGCAAGACGGTGGTCACGGTGGAGGGGCTTTCCCAATATGGGGAGCTGACCAATATGCAGAAAGCCTTCGTGGAAGGCGGTGCGGTGCAGTGCGGTTTCTGTACGCCAGGCATCATCATGACGGCCACCGAGATGGAAGCGCGGGACAGGAACTACACCGAAGCGGATATCAAGCGTGCGCTGTCGGGGCACCTTTGCCGCTGTACCGGCTACACCAAGATTGTGGAAGCGACCAAAAAGGGATTGGAAAACGTCGGTAAATGCAGTTGTGACCATGAATAAAAAGCAGTATAATATAATAAATAAAAGCTATTTTTCAGGAGGACGTCGAAATGGCAGCAAAATTTGAAGTATATAAGGACAAAAAAGGCGATTATAGATTTCGTTTAAAAGCGGCAAACGGCCAGGTGATTGCAACCGGTGAAGGATATTCTTCCAAAGATGGCTGCATGAACGGCATTGAATCGGTGAAAAAGAATGCGCCGGCGGCCGAAGTCGTCGAAGTTGAAAACTAAGACTTAAACAGGACAACACCGGAGGGCTTGCGCTTCGGTGTTTTTTTATCGGGAGCGAAATTTAATTTCAGGAGAAGAGCGATGCTGATTACAGGCGGCAAAGTATATACCAAAAACGGATTTAAACCGCTGGATATTCGGACAAAAGACGGGAAGATTGAGGCGCTGGCAAAGAGACTTTCCGCCGAAGAAGGCGAGGAAGTTTTCGACGCCCTGGGCAAAACCATTCTGCCCGGCGCGGTGGATGTGCATACGCATTTTGATCTGGATGTCGGGTTTGCGCATGCCAACGACGATTTTTACACCGGCACGGTGGCCGCGGCCTGCGGCGGCACCACGACTATCGTAGATCATCCCGGCTTTGGGCCGGATGGGTGCGGCCTGATGCATCAAATTGACCTGTACCATACGCTGGCCGAAGGAAAGGCCGTCATCGATTACGGCTTTCACGGCGTTTTGCAGCGCGTGGACGACGGGATTTTAAACGAACTCGAAAAATTGAAGGAGCATGGCATTTCCAGCGTAAAGATCTACATGACGTATTCAGGCAAACTCAGCGACGACGAAATCCTGCGGGTCTTGGAACGCGCGAGAGCGTTGGGTATGCTGGTCGCCGTGCACTGCGAAAACAACGATATCGTGGAACACCTGAAAACCGAATATATCAAGCAGGGGAAGACCGGACCGGAATATCATCCGCTAAGCCGCCCGCCTATGGCCGAGGCCGAGGCGGTCAACCGCGTACTGTCGCTGGGCCGCACGGCGGGCGACGCGCCGCTGTATCTGGTGCATGTCTCGACGGGTTTAAGTCTGGAATACATCGACTTTTTCCGGCGCGGAGGATATGAAAACTTCTTTGTGGAGAGCTGTCCGCAGTACCTGTTTTTGGACGAAACGTTATATAAAAAGCCGGACGGCTTAAAATATATCCTGTCTCCGCCGCTTCGGGCAAAGGAGAACAACAATTTGCTCATGCAGGCGCTTCGCTTAGGCGAAATCGATACGCTCGGCACCGACCACTGCCCGTTTAACTATGCGCATGACAAGCAGTTCGGTAAAGACAATTTCACTAAATGCCCCAACGGTATGCCCGGCGTGGAGACGCGCTATCCCCTTCTCATCAGTCTGGCGTTGGAAGGGAAAATTGACTTTAACACGGTGGTGAAAACCTGCGCCGAAAATCCGGCCAAACTCTTTGGGCTTTTTCCGCAAAAAGGCCGGATTGCCGAAGGCGCGGACGCCGACCTGGTGGTGGTGGATGAATCGGCCAGAGGAAAGATTGCGCACAAGAACCTGCACGAGAACTGCGACTATACACCGTTTGAGGCCATGGGGACGCGTGGCGAAATTGCCGCGGTGTTCTCCCGCGGCGAGAAAATCGTGGAGAACAACCAATTTGTCGGTGAAAAGGGCCGGGGGCAGTATATTAAAAGGAGCACTTTCCAGCCGCTGTAGATAAACAATCAAAGACCTTTCCGGCATTCGGAAAGGTTTTTTATATTTAAAGGAAAACCTCTTTAAAAATATCACTATTGTGATAGAATGACTATAATACTAAAATATATATTTAAGAGGAATTCGATGAAAACACTGCGCAATGTGGCGGGGGCATGTGTCGCCGTTTTTCTTTTGCTTTTTTCCTGGCCGGTTTTTGCCGGAGAAGCATTTGATATTTCAAAGACCACGCTGACGACCTACACCGGAAACGAAGCGGTGGTGACGGTGCCGGAAGGTGTCACCCGCATCGGAGAAAAGGCATTTTACCAAAATTTAAACGTCACAGAGGTCATTCTGCCCGACACGGTGACGCATATCGACGCCTCGGCTTTTGAGGGCTGTACATCACTGCGAGCGATTAATTTCCCATCCGGCCTTACCGATATTCAAAACGCCGCGTTTAAGAACTGCACAGCGCTTTCTGAGGCCGATTTGCCGCGCGCGCTGACCACTCTGGGCGCCCAAACGTTTTATAACTGCACGGGATTAAGCGTCTTGACCGCCTATGAACATCTGACGTCGATTGGTACCGAGTGCTTCAGATACTGCGGCGCGCTGACCATCTATTGTCCTGAAAATTCGTTAATCGCCACCTATGCCACGCTGATCGGCGCGACGGGGGTGCCCGTTGTGTATTCGGAGCAGGGTGATTTTGTGCTGGACGGAAACGTGCTGGTCAGCTATACCGGAAGCGATGCAGAGGTGACATTGCCCGAAGGGGTCACGGAAATCGGCGCTTTTGCCTTTGCGGATAACCTGAACCTGGTGACGCTGAGCGCGGCATCGGAAGTGACAAATATCCAGCCCTCAGCTTTCAGCGGGTGTGAAAACCTTGAAGACTTCACGGTGCCGACCGATTTAAGATTGCTGGGCGCAGACGCGTTTTCGGGATGCCATCGTTTGGCGGCGGTTTCCCTGGCCGGCAGTTTTTCGGCGGTACCCGAAGGCGCGTTTCGGGAGTGTACGTCACTGTCGGATATCACGCTTCCCGACAGTATTATGGTCATCTCGGATCAAGCGTTTTCGGGCTGTACCGGGCTTGCGGCCCTGCCGTCCGGCAGCGGACTTGTGGGAATCGGCATGCAGGCGTTTTACGGATGCTCAGGGCTGACTCATGTGGCGCTGCCCGAGGGTGTCGCGTGGCTGGGGGACGCGGCTTTCGCGGAATGCGGCCGGATGACCGATTTTGAGTTTTCCAACAAAATGTCGACAACCGGCACAAAAGTACTGAAAAACGCCGCGGCATTGGAAAACGTGACGCTGAAAGACGGATTGACGGAAATCGGCACGGGCGCTTTTGACGGATGCACTGCGCTGACCGGAGTTGCCTTGCCGGAATCGGTCACAACAATCGGTGCGGACGCTTTTCGCGATACGGCACTTGTTTCGCTGGCACTGCCCGAAACGCTGGTCAGCATGGGCGACAGGGCTTTTTACGGCGCGCTAAACAATGCTGTCGTCTATATTCCGCACGGGGTGGATGAAATGGGTGCGGATGCGTTTGGCGAATGCTTGGGGCTTGTGATTCAATGCTATTATCAATCCAAGGCGTTTGAATATGCGGTAGAAAAAGGAATAGATTATGAGCTGGTCGGGGATTTGGATGACCCGTTTCTTATCGACAACGGCGTTCTGATTCGATACTTCGGGCAGGATGCCCATGTGATTGTGCCCATCGCCGTCACAAAAATCGGCGACGGCGCTTTCTACAACAAAGCGGCCATGACGACAGTCACACTGCCCGATACGCTCGCTGAGATTGGCGCGGGCGCGTTTGAAGCCTGCCGGTCGCTGACCGAAATTTCGATACCGGCGGGCGTTGTCAGCGTGGGCGATGGGGCCTTTTTGGATTGTACCGGATTAAGACAAGTCATGATTTTGGGAACGGAAACCGGATTTGGTGAAAACGTCTTTCAGAACACATCGAATATTGTCATTGAAACGTATTATGGCTCGGGTGCGGATGAACGTTTTTCGGCGGAGGGCCTTCGGATTCAATATTTGCCTGACGACCTGCCGATGGACAGCGTCGTATTGGACGCATTGCCCGAATCGGCGCTGATGGATGACGGGGTGGTTGTTTCAGGAAGCGCGGCCAAGCACGGACAGGATGCGCCGAATGCGGATGTTCGGATTGCGTATCAAAAAAAGGGCGAAATCTGGTGGCACTATGTCTCATCGGCGTTTATGCCCTGCGATGACGACGGCACTTTTGCGGTCACCCTGGACCTGCCGACAGAAGGCGAATATCGCTTTTTGGCCGAAGCCAAAACACGCTCGGCAGCCGTTTCGGAAACGGCATGCGAGACCGCTTACAGCGCGCTCTATTTCGGATCTTATCCGGTCAGCGAAATCACGTCGCTGGCGCTTGAAAAAAATGTGCTGAAAACGGGCGAAAACGTGACGATGACCTTTGAAACCGATGCAGATTTAGGCGGACGCGCTGTGGAAACTCAAGTGGAATACAGCCGCGACGGCTTGACTTGGATAAACACCAGCAGCGCGTGGAGCAGTCCGGTGGCGCTTTCTGGTTTGGGCGGGCAGGTGATTTTTACATTGCCCGAGAAAATGGCCGAAGGAAAGTACACCTTCCGGCTCAGCTTGCGTGCCGAAGGCCGGGAGACGGCGGATACCCGCGCGGAGTGTACGGCGTCGGTCTATCGCATTGTCCCAGTCAAGGGCGTTGTCTTCGCCGACTTAGGTACGGTGATTGTGTCACCGACCGGAGGGGTCTGGCTGGGCGCAGCGGCCGAAGACTGGCCTGGCTATAATACATCCCGGCAATATTGTTTCTACTACGCATACAACAACAGAACTTACCAGAAATTCCGCGATTGGAACAGCAGTTCAACCGCGAAGTTTAACCCCAAGGCCGAAGGAAACTATACGCTTAAAGTGGAGACGCGAAGCGTGGGCCGCACGGGCGTGGATGCCCTATACGTGTCCCAGCCGGTTATGGTGTATTTAGGTGCGGTTCCGGCTTCGGATCTGCGCGTGACGATGGAGAAAACAGACTTTAAATACGGTGAAGCTGTTGGACTGGATATTCGGCTGACCGAAGGACGGCCGGAACAGATCACCCGGTATCAGATTCAGTATGCCAAAGCCGGAACGACGCGCTTTACCGCGCTGACGGGATGGAAGGAATATGCGCCGCAGGACGGGGAGACCAGCGTTGTAGATGAGGTGTTCATCCCATCCAACAAATTGAATTTAGGATATCAGATTCGCGTGGCGGTCAAAACAGAAGGACGAAAAAGCGAGGATATTTATCAGATCAATAATATCAGCGTCAGCGTGGGGAGCCCGGTGACGCAAGTCGCGCTGACCCCGATTGAAACGCCCGCTGTGCAGTCTTCATCCGGCATTGTGCTGGAGGCCGAGGCGCTGAACACAGACGCGGTGCTGGCGCACGCCGAATATCGGTTTGCGTACCGTCTTTCGGGCGTGAAAGCGTGGACATATATCAACAAAAACTTTTCCTACAATCGAAAAATCTCAGCGGTCCTCAAGAAGGAAGGGAAGTATGATTTCAGGGTGGAGGCCAAAGCCGGCGGATTTACGGCGACGCAGGCGGTTGACGAAATCATCGGCGTTCAGGTATATTTCGGAGCCATTCCGGCGTTAGGTGTCAACGCGGAAACGCTTGCGGGAGAAACAGAATATCTGGCGAACGAAAGCGTAGACCTGACGGTCATCGGGACCCCTTGCGAAGACGAACGCTATCAATCGTTGGAATACTGTGTGTTATATTCGACCAACGGAAGAACCTACAAAACGCTTCCGGGGTACGGCTTTGGGGAATACGACGGGGCAGAGCCCATTGCCCTGCCGGTGATTAAAAAGGACGCGGTTTGCTATCTGAAAGTGGGAGTGCGGACCGAGGACAGAACCGGCAGTGACGCGGTTTCAGAAGCGATGCTCATCCGGCGGTTTTTGGTTTTTCCGGCCGACCTGGCCGAACTGACGGCCGAGGCGGATGCAAGCGGCCTGGGCGCTGTGCTGTCGGCGCAGGGGCTTCGGCGCGGAGAGGCGGTGGTTTGTGAATATCGCTTTTTGTACCGAAAAGCGGGAACCACCCGATGGCTGTATGCCGGCACTAAATTTACACCGCAGAGCAGCATCACGTTTGTCCCACCCATCAAAGGCGAATATGAGTTTTCCGTACAGGTGCGGTCACTGGGACGAACCACGATTGATGCCGTATCAGCGGTTAGTGCACCCATCGGGCTGTACGGGGATGCTGCACCATGAGGACTTAGACAGGTTTCGACATATCTGAAATCGGCCGAAGACACATCTATCGGTCGATTTTTGTTTTCTTGCCAGCATAGACGCGCTCATATATAATGGGTAACGAAAAGTTTATCGCACGAAAGGAAGCGGTGTGACGCCGCAAATTCTCATATGAGCAATAAAACCAAAAATTTTGTTAAAGGCGCGGCGGTGCTGGGCATCATCGGGCTGGTTGTCAAGGTCATCGGCGCTGTGTTCCGCATCCCGCTGGCCAACATCATCGACACGCAAGGCATGGCGAATTATTCGATCGTCTACCCGACCTATGCCCTGCTTTTGGTCATCTCTTCGGCGGGTATGCCGGTAGCCATCGCAAAAATGGTTTCCGAGCGGCGCGCGGTGGATGACTACGCCGGCGCCAAACAGGTGTTTACCACTTCGTTAAAGCTCCTGCTGGTATTGGGCGTTTTCACCACAGCCCTGCTGTTTGCCATCAGCGGCGTTCTGGCCAAAGCGCAAGGCATGCCCGAAGCCAGCGTCACGTATATGGCGATTGCGCCTGCGCTGTTTTTTGTGGCAATCATCTCGGCCTACCGCGGATACTTTCAGGGCATGCAGATGATGTCGCCCACGGGTTTTTCCCAGCTGGTTGAACAGCTCGGCAAACTCTTTGTCGGCCTGTGGCTGGCCAAGCGCCTTCTGCCGTTGGGGCCGCAGTACGGAGCCATGGGCGCGCTGATCGGTGTTTCGGTCTCCGAAGTGCTGGCGCTGGGTTTGCTTTTAATCATCTACTACACAAAGAAGCCGAACTTCGATTTGGAAATTGCGCAGACAAATCCATCGATTCCGACGATCCGACAGCGGGCACTTTTAAAAGAGCTTTTGATTATCGCCATCCCCATCATGATCGGCGCGTGCGTGATGCCCATCGTCATGTGGATTGACAGCGTCATCGTGGTGCGCGGGCTTGAAAATATCGGATTCGCGCACGAGGCGGCGGCCGATAAATTTGCGCTGCTGTCGGGCTATGTCAATTCGCTGATCAATATGCCAGCCGTGCTGTCCTTGGCGCTGGCCATGAGTCTGGTGCCTGCGATCTCCTCCTATAAGAAAAAGGGAGAAACCGAGAAGCTTCGGGAGCAGTCCGGCATGGGACTAAAAATCGCTTTGCTGGTTGGTTTGCCCGCGGCGATGGGTTACATCCTGCTGGCCAAGCCGATTATCCATCTGCTCTATCATAACCTGGAAGGACAGAAGCTGGATGAGACCGCAATATTGCTGATCATCATGTCGGCGGGCGTTATCGTTTTGACGCTGCTGCAAACCATGACCGGCATTTTGCAGGGGGTCGGCAAAGTACAGGTGCCGGTCATCAATCTGGCGATTGGCGCGGTGGTCAAGGTGGTCATATCACTGCTGCTGATTCGGATTCCCGAAATCAACGTTAAGGGCGCGGCGCTGGGCACAGTGGCGTGCTATTCGGTCGCGGCGATACTGGACGTCATCGCGGTCATCCGGCACACGGGGATGCGCATCGACTGGCTGAATCAAATCATCAAGCCCGTGGGGTGCAGCGTGGTGATGGGGGTGGTGGTCTACTTCCTGTATCCTTTCCTTTTTGGCATCACCACAAGCAATACGGTCTCGGCGCTGGCGGCCATTCTGGCCGGTGTCGTCGTATACGGCGGAGCACTGCTTTTGACCAAAACAGTCACCAAACAGGAGATGGCGGCCATTCGCGGCAAATAGACGGAATTTTGTATATATAGAATAGAAGGAAAAAAGATGATTACAATTGTCGGCATCGCCGATGGAAAAAAAGAGAACATCACCTTGAAGGCTTGGGATGCGGTGAAAAACGCACCCAAGCTGTTTTTGCAGACGGCGCAGATTCCGTTCGGCAGGGAAGTTGGGCGGGAATATACTGCGTTTGACGACGCCTTTGCCATGGCCGAGGATTTTGACACACTGAAATCCGAGGTGGCGGAAACGCTGATCGGGGCCGGAAAGGGCGCGGATATCGTCTTCTGTGTGCTGGGGGATGTGATGCAGAATCAGCTGGCGCAGGCCGCGGCCGAGAAAGCCGCAAAAGCAGGTGTCCGAATCGAAGTCGTCGCGGGTCTGCCCTGCGGCGGGGACGTCTGGAGCCCGGCTCTGGCGGCGCGGGACTCGGGTGCGCCGCGCGGCATCGAGCTGGTCAGCGCGCTGGCCTACGACGGCGGCTATGACCGCAAAAAGGGTTTGCTGATCTATGAAATCGATTCGGCGTTCCTGGCCGGTGAAATTAAGATTCATCTGCTTCGGCAGCTGGCCGAGGATATGCGTATCTATATCTATCGGGAAGGCAAGGCGCCCGAGGTGGTTGAGCTGGAAGATCTGGACAGACAGACCGAATACGATTATTCGTTCTGCGCCTATATTCCGCCGACCGTGCTGGAAGCCAAGACGGGGTTTTCTTTCGCCGACCTCATCGATATCATGGCGCGCCTGCGGGCCAAGGACGGATGCCCCTGGGACCGCGAACAGACACACGACAGTCTAAAGCGCTATCTCGTCGAAGAAGCCTACGAGGTGTTCGACGCGGTAAAAGCGGACGACATGGATATGCTGTACGACGAACTCGGCGATGTGCTGCTGCAGGTGGTCTTTCATGCCGAAATCGCCAAGGAGCACAGCGATTTTGACACACTGGACATCTCCACCGCCATCTGCAAAAAGATGATCAACCGTCATCCGCATGTTTTCGGCGATGTGGAGGCCGACACGTCCGAGAAGGTGCTGAAAAACTGGGAGAAGATTAAAGCCAAGGAAAAGGGCATCGAGAACATCCGGCACAATCTGGAGGACGTCCCCAAATCCATGCCCATGCTGATGCGCGCCGAGAAGGTTCAGAAGCGCGCCGCGGCCTGCGGGTTCGATTGGGACGGACCGGCACAACCGTTGGAAAAGGTGTATGAGGAACTTGATGAGTTAAAGCAGGATATCGCGGCCGGAAAAGACCCGACCGTCGAGTTTGGCGACGTGCTGTTTGCTGTGACCAATCTGGCCAGGCACCTAAAGCTGGAGAGCGAAACCGTGCTGTATGAGGGCGTTGAGAAATTCATCCGGCGGTTCAGCGCGATGGAAAAGCTGGCCGAAGCAAAAGGACAGCATCTGGCCGAGATGACGCTGAATGAGATGGACGCGCTGTGGGAACAGGCCAAAAACGAGTCAAAAAACGAACGTTAATTCCAACAAAAAGGGCTTGCTATCTTCTGGAAAATTGCTTATAATGGACAAGCTTTCAAAAAAAGAAGCAAAGAAAAATCATTTAGGAACCTTGGAGGACGGATATGAACAAAACTGATTTTATTGCGGTGTTCAGCGAAAAAGCGGGCTTAAGCAAGAAGGATGCGGAAAAAGCATACGGCGCTTTCGTTGATACGATTACCGATACGCTAAAGAAGGGCGAGAAGATCCAGCTGGTGGGCTTTGGCACTTTCGAAGTGAAGGAAAGAGCAGCCAGAACGGGCCTGAACCCGCAGACCAAAGAGAAGATTGAAATTGCGGCTTCCAAAGCACCGGCGTTTAAAGCGGGCAAAGGCTTCAAAGACATATTCAACGGCTGATTTCAGCAGAACAAAAAACACGACAGACGCGATACGGCCCGGGGCGCAACTCGGGCTTTTAATTTTCTGTTGAAGATGTGATATAATTATCTCCATCAAACAAAGAAAGGCAAAAGGACATGCGGATATTCAACGGTCTCTTTTCAATCATTTTTGCAGTGCTGGTGATGGCGCTGGCATTGATCTATCCGGTGGCGTCGGCGGTTGATCATCAGGTGCTGTCCGAGACCTTTTTTACCGAGAGAATGGAAGCGGCAGGCACCTATGACGCGGTTTATGATGCGATGATGGATGAGGTGGAAAAACAGGTCACGGCGGCGGTTCAACAGGATCCGAATCTGGATGAGGAAATTGCGGTTTGGGTGAACGAGAGCCTGAAGACAGTGCTGACCCGTGCTTATGTGGTGGATCTGCTGAAACAGAATTTGTCGGGAACCGCAGCCTATTTGAGCGGTGAAGCAGATGCGCTGCCCACCTTTGATTTAACACCGAAATACGAAGAGCTGCGCACGGCGATGGCGGACGGACTGACGCTGGAGCGGCTGACGACAATCCTTGGACTCGAAATTAACGGTGCAGGTAAAGCAATCCTTGTTTTGCTTGGGATTACCGATGCGGAAGGGAACATCAACAGCGACTTAAAGGAGCAGGCGATGCGCGCGGTGTTTGATACCAATGAGGCCTTGAAAGCGCCGTTTATGATGACTTCGGTGACGGACGTGATGGTCTATACGGGGAATGCGGAAGCGGAAAAGGATTTGGCAGAAGCTAGAAAATGGGTGACGCTTTTTCATAGGGGCGTCATGCCCGCGCTGATGGCGCTCAGCTTTTTCACGACGCTTTTACTGTTAATGCACTTAAAGCGTATTTCGGTTGCGTTCCGCTTAAACGGCTGGGCGTATACGCTGGGCGCGCTGGCGGCCCTGCTGTCGGGGGCGGCGCTGTCCATGCCGGATATCCGCTTTCTGGACCCGGTTCGGGCGCTGTATGCGGAGAAACTGACCGGATTGACCGGGGCCTTTTCTCTGGAGACGCTGCTTGTGCCGGTCGGCAACGAAATTGCGAAGAAAGGTCTGATTTTTCTCGGCGTTGGGATTGCATTTTTCCTTCTGGCCGGATTGTTTTCAAAGCGTCAGAAAGCGGCACGGAAGAATGTTCTTTCGGACGAATACCAGGCCTGAAACGGAATTGATATATCAATGTGTAATACAGCCTCGACCAGTGGATGGATTGGGGCTTTTCTTTTCAGGGAAGACACAAAAATTCTTTAATATAAGAGTTGACAAGGGCATGGCTGGGTGGTAATATATTAAAGCTGTCCGCTGAGAAGCAGGCGGCGCATGGACCTTAAAAACCG
>CALMFG010000101.1 GCA_937863465.1 uncultured Clostridia bacterium | reverse complement strand
GTCGCGACATACTCGGCGGGCGTGACCGGTGAGACGGCCACGCTGTTCAGAACACGCTCGCTTTTTTCAAACAGCACGATAGCGCCCATGAAGAAAAGCCCCATCGATGCGGGATCGGTAAATATCATCAGAAGCGCCGCCTGTTCCCGCCAACTTTCCGGGAAAGCAAACAGAAGGCCGATATACAGCGCCGAAAAAACAAGATAGATGAAGTAGAACCCATAGCGGAACTGGAAGCGGATATCGCCCAGAATCAAAGAGAGCAGTCTCATTGCAACTGCCTCCCGGTTAATTCCACAAAGATATCATTTAAGGTAGGCTCGCTGGAATGGATGGATAAAACCTTATTCTCCGCGATTAATCTCTGCAAGGTTTTATCAGACCCCGTCTCGGTCAGCGAGATGGTGCTTTCTTTTTCAAGACCATTTTCCAGATACGTATACACCAGACTCGCCGCCCCTTTTTTCATAATCAGCGCACGCGGCGAATCCAAGGCCACAATCGCACCATCCAGAATGAAGGCGACGCGGTCGCACAGCTCGGTGGCGTCGTACATATTGTGCGTTGTGAGGATAATCGTTTTCCCCTTCGCTTTTTCTTCCAGTATCATATCCTTCATCACCCGTGCATTGGAGGGGTCAAGGCCGCTGGTCGGTTCATCCAAAAAAAGAATATTCGGGTCGTGCATGAGCGCCTTGATAAAGTTCAGCCGAGATTTCATGCCCTTGGAATAATCCGAGACCTTCTTGTCCGCGTCCATATTGAGGCCGACGCTTTTTAATAAAGCTTCGGGCGCTCTGCTTTTCGGATACAGTGACGCAAAAAACTTAAGGTTTTCCATACCCGTCAGCTTTTCATATAAACTTGGAAACTCAAAATCCACCCCGATTTTCTCGTAGAAGTGTTTGCCCGGGTTCCCCGCCTCTTCGCCGTCCACGCTGACGTGCCCGTCGTACCGGGATATGAGGCCGGTCAGGATTTTTTGAAGCGTGCTTTTCCCTGCACCGGAGGGGCCGAGAAAACCGAAAATTTCCCCCGCTTTGACATCAAAGCTGATGCCTTCGATGAATGGCTGGTGTGTGTAGCTGAAAAAAAGATTGTCTACTGAAATCATATATTAACC
>CALMFG010000100.1 GCA_937863465.1 uncultured Clostridia bacterium | reverse complement strand
GCGATGTGGTTCCGCAGCGCGGATATCCGGCCAAAATAAAGTCCGGAAGATATATGTCTTTTTTGCTGATTTTCTTTTCCCTGTTTACGATCATATTCTGAACACTTCCTTGAATTCGTTTGTATCAAATTTCGTTGTGAGACATACTCTTTAATCACAGACTTTCATCGCTAATATTCTACACTTTCATCCAAGCGCTCAAGTCTCTGTCAATCAGCTTGGCTGTCTCCTCAATCGTATCTCTAAAATTCTCTTTTAAAAACGCTTTTTCCGCTTCGGTCATTTTGGCCTCAACAAACTGCCGCTCCCGAATTTTTAAAAACCACTTCCTGCCCGCCGCTTCGGGTATAATCCTGGCAATCGCGTTTTTAATGATATTGGACTCTTCGCTCACAATCCAGGAGCGGTTGTTCCGTTTCACTTTGCCCGCGCGGTTATATACCTTGCCGAGGTCGTCCGGCATGATTCTTTTCACACCCAAAAAGTCAAATATCTCACCCAAAATGCGCTGGGGATCTTTTCTTAAATCCTCCAGAAGATAGATATATACCTCATCAAATTCAGCCAAAACGCGTTTTAAGTGCGTCGGATAATCATAGGTATCAAAGAAAGAGGCAAACTTCATCGTTTCTGCGTTATTCTCTTCCTTGTCTTTTTTTGCCCGCTTAATCCAGGTTAAAAAGTCCGACTCATCCAGTCTCCCGCTGATATAAAGATAATTATAAAACGAAAAGCTTGCATCAATCGGGTTTCGAAGCGCAATGAGCAGCTTCGGCTTTTTCCCTTCAGGGTAAACGATATTGACGTTTTTAATGAGATACTCGTAATATTTCATATACGTAATCGTCAGTTCACCGCATATCTTATTTCGGCCGCGCCGAAACATACGACTGTATTGTTCCAAATCAACTACCGCTGTCTTGCGAATTAAATCGCTCTCAAAGCCCATCTCTTCTTTAGAAAGCCCATAGTATGTAAAAAACCGCGGTTCCTTGGGCGACGACAACAAAATCTGCGGGTGATAATACAGATACTGATAGAGCGACGTAGAACCGCATCGCGGATATCCGGCCAGAATAAAGTCCGGCAGATATATATCTTTTTGACTGATTTTCTTTTCCTGGTTAACGATCATTATTCCTTACTTCCGTTTGTTAATGGCTGTCACCAGCTGTTCCGGTACGTCACCACAAATCACTTCGACAACATCCTTTTCTATTGCCGGCCGATGATACTACTGATTGATTGCGGTTTCAATCTGCCCTGCGACATAGTCCCGATCCATGCCTGTCAGTGCGGTAAGTGTGTTGGTATACCATTCCTTAACCGCCTTTTCTTTATCAAGCAGACGCCATTTATATTCATTACCGTAATTGACAACAATGAAATCATCATAGTCAACAATGTACCCTTCCTTAGGATAAACAGCTTGATTCTCAGCCAGCATTCGGCCATTGTCGATCATGCTCTGCGTGCCTTCGACAAATTCATGCCCGTGCATCAGCATGAATATGTGCATCTGTTCATCACTTTGCCCGGTTATCGTTGCCCATCCTATAATCGGAAGGCCATTGGTCGCGACCTTATTGACCTGCGGCGCCATTGCGGTATTGCCGACGAAAACGACCGGCTTTGAGGTGTCAAAATCTCTTTCTAAATCTTTTGCGGTTTGCAGCGCAATCTCTTTATCGTTTTCATACCGCAGATAGTCGTTTACAAACCAGTTATTCAATGCTCTTGTCTGATTGACAACCAAAACAATCATCAACACGCCATAAATAATCCGCATCCACTTTTTATTTAGCAGCAGATATACAAGCATGGCTGTAAAGCCGATAAAAGGCGCAAATGCTGTACACATCCGATAATGTGCCACATGACCTTTAATAAGGCTGAGTGAGATGACAGATAACAACAAACCCGCTGCCAGTAAAAGCGCGATCGGCCGTTTTTTCCCGATTGCTAAATATATGCTGACAACCACGATGATCAGGGCCGATACGCACAAAGCCGCCGTCGGGAAATACCAGTACGCCGACAGAATATATCGATATATAATGCCGATTGAGAGCAATTTTGCAGCGCCCAGAATACCATACTGCTGCCATTCCATATCGTTATTTGCGCCGCCTAAACTCTGAGGATGCAACACCAGAATGGCTGCTTTTTCGACCACTTTTTCAGCAATAATCGCTGCCACCAGGATGCCCAGCACCGCGACGAAAAAGAGGAATGCTTTTTTTAAACTCAGCTTTTCGCCTTCAGCCGATATCAGTTGTAATATCAGAATGATAAATGTGCCTACCAGCACCACCGCACAATACGACTCATTGTAGGATATTGAAAAAACCATGATGATAGCCGGTAGAATCGCCTTCTTTATGCTGAATCCGGAAAGCAAATCATATAATGAGTACAGGACCAGCGCCGTAAGAAGGAAATTGATATTATAACCGATATGTCCATAAATATAGGTTTCATTCAGCATGGGGTACGAGACCATCACGGTTCCGAAAATGGTAAGCGCATTCTGATTCACGCGGTCTTTTAAAATCCTTGTAAACAGCATGGCCAGCAGAACAACCGCACAATACAGAAACATAATGCCCACACTCAGCGACCAGAACGGAATCTGCCCCAACGGAAAAAGCAGCCGGTCAATGAGTATTCCCGTCAGCCTGCCCTGCCCTACCAGTCCCAAATCGGTAATATAGTACTGTGTCCTTGTCGTATCGATACCAATTGAATAATGCGTAATAGAAAAACCATAGCTCAATACACAGGCGCCCGCCAATAAAAAAAGAAACCGCTTATTTTGATCGATAAACTTCTTAAGATAATCGATAAATCCTTCTGCCACGAAAATTTCCTCCCGCCTGGTCAAACGCCAAAAACGCTATCTTGGATTGGGGATGCTGCTGAAAACGCAAACTTCTTAGAAATCCGCTATTTGCCTTTTGCATTGCAAACGCTTCCGCGCATACCCTGTTAAAGACTATCATGTTTTTTTTCTTTAATCAAGTAGCTTGTTCCCCGCTTCCATACGCTTAAAAAGCTTATGCAGTTTCTGTTTACTCCAAACCCTCAAACCGGCCGGTAGCAAGGAATTTTACTGCCAAGTCTTTTCTTGCATATGGCATTAATGGTACAATACGACTGACCGGAGGCGTCAGCTTAAACTGTCGCCCATCATTTCTGGTTAGAACGAATCAAAATCCTATCAATGAAGAGGGACGGCTATGGGTGAATCATATCAGGAAACACTGCGGCGCATACGGGATAATATCGGCAAGGTCATCGTCGGTAAGGAAAAAGCGGTGGAGATGGTGCTGGCCGCCATGGTCTGCGGCGGGCATGTGCTGATTGAGGACGTACCGGGTCTGGGTAAAACCACACTGGTCAGTGCTCTGGCGCGGTCGTTGGATCTAAGCTTCAATCGCATCCAGTTTACGCCGGATGTACTGCCTTCGGACGTAGCCGGATTCACCAGCATCAACATCAAAACCGGCGAACGTGAGGTCAGCTTCGGCGGCGTCATGGCCAATGTGGTGCTGGCGGACGAAATCAACCGTACCAGCCCAAAAACACAGTCCAGCCTTCTCGAAGTGATGCAGGAAGGTCAGGTGACCATCGACAGCGTCAGCTACCCTGTGCCCCAGCCGTTTATCGTTTTAGCGACACAGAACCCCGTGGAACACGCGGGCACCTACCCGCTGCCCGAAGCTCAGCTGGATCGATTTTTAATCAAGATATCGCTGGGCTATCCGGCGGCCGGCGAGGAGATGGATATTCTCCTGCGCAACAAAGGCGCAAAACCGCTGGACACCATCCATGCCGTCGCATCCGCCGAAGATATTCTGGCTTTAAAGGCCCGGCATGCTCAAATGATCTGCACCCCGCCCGTCTTGGCCTATATCGTGGCCCTCGCCGAAGCAACGCGAAAAAGCGAGAAAATCTCGCTGGGCGCAAGTCCGCGCGGCTCCCTGGCGCTGATGAATGCCGCCATGGCCCACGCCATGCTGGATGGGCGTGAGTATACCCTGCCCGATGATGTTCAGACCATGGCCATACCCGTTCTGGCCCATCGTCAGGTTTTAAATCTGCAGGCGGTTCAGGAAAACGAGACGGCCGAAAAAATCATCAAGGCGATTATCGCCTCCACCCGCGTGCCCGGAATATCATGAAAATCCTCCGCTGGGTCTTCTTTTCAATTATGGGCGTCAGCCTGATCGGCGGGCTGTATACCGGCCTTCGCCTGTATTACATTGTTTTTTTTACCCAGCTTTTTGTCGTCCTTTCGGTCGAAGCGTTAAACCTCTGGACGGTCTACTCCTTTAAATACAAACAGACTCTGTCCTCCGAGACCTGTGACAAAGGAAAAGGCGTGGTGCTCCATCTTGAGATCATCAACGAATTCCCCCTGCCGCTGTCCCTCATCGAGGCCCATATCGACGTGGTTTCCGTACGGGAAAACATCAATCTGGTTTTCAGTCTGGCGCCATATTCGGGCCAAACCTTTGAAATCCCCATCACCACACCTTATCGCGGACGCTATATGGTCGGCATGACCGTTCTAAAAATCACCGACATCTTCGGCCTCACCGTTCAGTCTTTTGATATGCGAAAGCTCTCCTATTATCGACTGACCGAACTGGTGGTCCTGCCGCGGGCCTTGACGCCCGGCGCAGTGGCAGCGGATATTTCAGATACCAAGCTGTTTGGCGACGCTTACTTAAAACCCGCCGATTCGGGCGACAGCGTGTCCGGCGCCAGACAGTACCACGACGGCGACGCGATGAAGCGCATCCACTGGAAAAAATCCGCCCAGCTTGCCACACTGTTTGTCAAACAATATGAATATCCCGAACGCGAACATATCGCAATCTTTATTGACACTTCCCTGCACGGGCTCAGCGGCGAACCGGCGCTGGTTTACGCGGACACGGTCACCGAGTGTGCGGCCAGTATCGCGCGGCACAGCCTCGCCCGCGGTCGTGCCGTCCATCTGCTGGACCGATCGATGCGGCCCATCGTTTGTCCCGCGCTGCATCAGTTCGGCACGCTTCGGCGCCAGCTGGCGCTCCTGGCATTCGGCGGTCAGACCGACATCGCCGCCGATATGGATGACGCCTGCAAAAAGGATCCGAATATGCACGCCCTGTTTATCATCACGCGGGGTTCCGTCCCCAGTCCAGCCGAAACTCTGTCCCGCACACGGGCGGGTCGGCTGGCGGCAACCGTGGTGCTGGTGGGCGGCGCCAAAATCGGCGGCAGTCTACACACCATCTTTGTGGACGAAGGCAGCGTGGCTGCCGACGCCTTGAGCGGAATACGGTAAAGGAGGCCATCATGAAGTTTTTCCAATCCAAGCAAGCCGCTTATCTCTCCGACGCCGTCTGCGCCCTGCTGCTCTGCGTCTCACTTTCGCTTGCCGTCTTTCCTTTAGCCGGTCTTTCAATCGGTTTGGGCCGTTGCGTGCTCATCGCGGGTTTAGCCATCGCTTTGGTTTTTGCGCTGACGCGCCGGTGGTGGGTGCTTCCGGCGCTTCTGATTTTGTCCGCCGCAGTTCTTCTTCTGGTCACCGGCATCCTCGGCATCCATGGCGCTGTCATCCCGTTTATCCGCGGGCTGTTGGATTGGTGTGCGGCTGGGTTCCCCGAAAACAAGCTTTATTCCCATAACCTCATCCGTTTTGCGGTGGAACTCATCGCCGCTTTGCCTGCCGCGGCTGTTTCTCTGCTGTTTGTCCGAAAACTGTTCTTTTTCCCCATTGTGCCAATCGGCTCAGCCGCGCTGCTCTTCTGGTTCTATTTTAATCTCCGCATCAATTTCTTCCCTGCCCTGTCGCTGCTTTTGCTGTTCAACTTTGTCTCCATGTCTAAAAAAACCGCCGCGCGCGTCAACCGGGATCGTCCCGAAACCGAAAAAATCGGCGCGGCGCTGCTGCCGCTCACCGCACTGCTTTTGGCGGGCCTGATTATTCTGTGCACCACAGCGTTCGTCCCCGAGAAAGACGGCGAATGGCGCAGCAAGCTGCTGGTCAATACTGTCCAGGACATCCGCGATTATTTTAACGGCGGCTCGGGCGATGCGCCGGTGGACGGTTCGTTCAGTCTCAGCCGTTCCGGTTTTTCGCCGTTGGGCAGCCGGCTGGGCGGCAGCGTCATTGCCGATCACACGATCGTCATGAAGATTTCAACCGATACGCCGGTATGCCTGACCGGCGCCATTTTCAATACCTACGACGGTGCCAGTTGGACAAAAGCCGGTTCCATGCGGCGTTTTCGCTTTAACAGTCTGCTGTGGCGGGACAAACGCAATGAGACCTTTCTGCTGGATTTGCCCGCCGGAGGGGCGGACGAAAAGGCGCTCTACGACCAGCTCACCACAACAGCCGAATACGATATATCCTATTCGCAAAGCGGCCGTTCCGTGTTCTATGCCGGACAGATTTCCGCCCTCACCAGCCGGAAAATTGACACATCGGATTTGTTTTTCAATAACCAGCCCGAACTCTTTGTCACCGATTCGCGCACGTTTATGAACTATCAGTTCAGCACCACCGTGTTTGACCGTGCTTTACCGGACTTTGACCAGAACTTTCTGGCGCTGGAGGCGCTGGAACAGCGCAACGAAGACCCGCGTTTTGACGCTGTTAAGGCCGAATATCTCGGGCTACCCGATTCCCTGCCGGATTCGGTTTATAAAACCGCCGACGATATCACGGCGGGCTGTGAGACCCCTTACCAGAAAGCCGCGGCGATTGAACGCTGGCTGAACCAGCATTGTGAATATACGCTGACGCCCGGCGACCCGCCGGAGGATGTAGATTTTGTCGCAAATTTCCTGACGGACCGCAAGGGCTACTGCGTCTATTTCGCCAGCGCCATGACCGTGCTCGCGCGTTGTGAAGGCCTGCCCGCGCGCTATGTCACGGGCTTTGCCATGATGAGAAATCCCAAGCTCCAGATGGACGGCTTCTATGTCGCCACCAATGCCACCGCCCACGCGTGGACCGAGATTTACTTCGAAGGCATCGGATGGGTGCCCTTTGATGCGACGGGCTGGGATTTTAGCCAACCCGCCGAAGTCACCGAAACCGATGTGGATGCTTCCGGCTTTGTGATTCCCGTCGGTTCCACTGGCGACACCGCTTCGGGCGACGGCAGCGGCGACACCGAAAAAAAACCAGGCTTGCCGTCCGGCCTGCGCGGTGTGCTGATTGTTCTCGCTTTTCTGGCGGCGGCAGCGGCGATTCTGGCGTTCATCCGATTTATCGTACTTTTCTTTGGCGCCCAAAGCTATTACCAGCGGCTGAAACGCCAGTATCCATATCCGTGTGACCGCGCGGATGCGTGCTATCACAGGCTGGTGAAGCAAACCGAGTTTCTGGGTGTGCCGCAGAAAGACGGCGATACCATCGCGCTGTATGCCAAACGCGTGGACGATGTGTTGGGCGGCGACGCCATGACGCGTGCCAGTGAATATGTCATCAGGATGCGCTTTGCTTTACAGACGCCGACCGAAGCCGGGATTTCCGAAATGTGCGATTTCAGCGCAACTTTGGAAAAACAACTGCGTGCCCGGCTGGGGTTAACGGGCTATATCTGGCGGCGGCTTATATTGGGCCGATAGCCAAAGCAAGCTCGGCTTTCCGCGCCGCGAGACTTAACCGATAAAAAAAGCGCATGGATGCCGATTCGTCGGTACACATGCGCTTCTTTTTGTTTTCCCCTCTTAATACACTTCATTCAAAGCTGAATTGGCGGCTATGTCCGGCTGCTTCATCCCAGCCGCTTGCTTTCGCTGAACCGTCTGTTGATATCTTTCGGAATATCAAACGTATGCAGTGTTTGCCGGTTGACCTGAACGGTCACCTGGCCATCGGTCAGCTTCTTGGCCAGCCCTTTCTTGATGACCACGCCGGCAATCTTGGTCTGGTGCGCTTTACTGATCACAAAGTTCATCGTGATATGCCGATTTTCCTCCAACACCTTAATAATCCAGCGCCGTTTGGTATACTGGTGTATCTTCCCGTCGATGACCACAGCCACTTTGACCGTGATGTTCGTTAAGAGGAAGAACAGCAGAATGAGCAGCCCCAGACCGCTTATCACGCCTGCCGCGGCCAGAATCGCTTTTCCAAACTTGCCCATGGGTTTTGGCGCGGAGACACCGACCGGTATCGGTCCTTCGTCAATCGTCTCGGCGATGACCGTCGGGCTGGGCGTCGGGCTGGGTTCCGCAGCCGCAACGGGTGTCGGACTGGGCGTTGCGGTGGCTTCCGCCGTATCTGTAGTCGTTGTTTTTGTTGTCACAGTATGGTGTACCGGTGTCGGTGTCGGCACAGGAACAACCGTCGCGGTTGGCAGCACATAGCCGCTGGGCGTCGGCGTGGGCACCACAGGTGTCGGTGTGGGCGTCGGTGTCGGT
>CALMFG010000099.1 GCA_937863465.1 uncultured Clostridia bacterium | reverse complement strand
ACCAAACCGCCTGTGATGACGATGGTTCCGCAGTTGGTGTTTCCTTTTCCGCCTCCAATGCCGGCTGCGCGCCGACCCGTGGCTTCCACTTTACCGCCGTTGATGGTGATATTCACCGTCCCGCTGTACTGTCCGCCGCCGATGCCCGCGCCGCCGAGAGCGCCGCCATACGCATAGATATCCCCGTTATCTATGCGTATGCTGCCAGCGCTTCCGGACGCGTCTGCGCGCCCATAGTTTCCGGTGCCGATTGCGGCTCCGTAGGTGCTGCTTGAAAGCGTTGCGGTAATTTTTCCGCCAGATATGGTGATGGATCCGCAATGGGCATAGTGCCCGGATCCAATTGCCGCCGAATTTTGCCCGGCTGTCGCGGTAATCGTGCCGCCGGTGATGATGATTTCGCCGCCCAGTTCGGTCGTGCTGGCCCCGTTGCCGCTGCCGCCGCCGATGCCTGCGCCGTAAGCGCTGCCGTAGGCACGAATGGTGCCGCCCGAAATCGTGATTCTCTCTGCCTGGTGCATGCTGCCCGCGCCGATGCCTGCGCCGCTGCTGTTGCCAGTCGCGGTGACCGTTCCGTTTGAGATGGAGATGACCCCGCTGCTGCCCACTGCGCCGCCGCCGATTCCCGCGGCATCCAAACCGGCTGTTGCCGTAATCGTTCCGCCCGAAATGTTGATTCGTCCGCCGGCTTTGTGCTGTCCGCCGCCGATACCCGCGCCCGCTTGGCCGCCGATGGCGGTGATGGTGCCGCCTGTGATATTGATGGTTCCCGCATTGGTCTCATTGTCGCCGCCGATGCCCGCACCGCGATAACCGCCGGTCGCCTTGCAGGTGCCTGTACCCGATATCGTCAGGACAGTCGAATCCTCCACAGCGATGCCTGCGCATGTGCTGCCCGATGCGAATGAGTTGGTCGAAAGCAGTGTCAGCGTATTCGTTCCGCCGGAAAACGCCAGCGCGTTTCCGCTGGCCGCGCTGACCATGACGTTTTGCACGGTCAGATTGACGTCCGGCTCGCAGATGATGTTGATATCATAGATGGTCGCCGTATTCGGAGCGGTCAGTTTGACGGATGAGCCGGAGGCAACCGTGATTGTATCGCCGCTGACCAGTCCCAATGTGGAGATATCCGTATCCGAACTGACGGGATAATTCGCGCCGAATGCCACAGCGGGTATCAAAAGAACCGCTGCACATGCCAGCATCATCGAGATATACAGTTTCTTTCCGAATACGTTTTTCATCTCGTCCCTTGGCTCTTCCGGGTTATGGTTTCTCTGGCCTTCCTGCGTACTGCCGCAATGCAAAGTGCACTGCAAGTAAAAGCATGGATTTCAGCAATACGATCGGCTATTCAATTAAGAGAAATGGCATATATATAAAATTAATTGATTAACGTATTTCGTGAATTTATTGTAAACCTTCATATGTTCTTTTTAGGTTCCCCTGCCGTTCCCTATCCGTTCCACGAATTCCCCGAAATTGGCAGAACCATAAGTACTCAAATGATAGAAAAAAGCAAAAAAGGCCGCAGTTTTTCGCAGACCTTTTCTCCGTTATGACTATTTTAGTTAAAAAAGACTAGTACTTGATAAACTTGTCGCCCGGGACGCCGCAGATGCTGCATTTGTCCGGTCTTGCTTTCTCAATGTTTCCGCATACCGGGCAGAGATAGTAGAAAACCTCTTCGGTTTCGTCCAGATTCTCCAGCGCTTCCTTGTACAGCTTGGCGTGCACTTCTTCGGCCGCCATCGCCAGCGAAAAGGTGGCTACCGCCGCTTTGTCGCCTTCGGCTTTCGCGGTTTCCAAAAACGACGGATACATGTCCGAGTACTCGTAGGTTTCGCCCGCTACCGCATCCTTCAGATTGGCGGCTGTGTCGCCCACTTTGCCTGCCGTTTCAAAGTGCTTATGCGCATGCAGTGTTTCGGCATCGGCCGCCGCGCGGAAAAGCTTTGCCGCATTGGTCTTGCCTTCTTTTTCAGCCTTTTTGGAATAGGCCAAATATTTTCTGTTTGCCTGTGATTCTCCGGCAAAAGCCGCCATCAAATTCTCCAGTGTTTTTTCCGCCATGATTTAATCCTCCATAAATTTTCTTTAAAATGGGTATATTTTGTCGCCGCGATTCTCAAAGTTCACACCGATATCATACACGGGTATGATTAACGTCTCTGTGATTTCATCACTCAGTTTCTTTGGAAAAAAACATAAGGCTCCCGCGGGATGATTTTTTTTACCCGATATGTTTAATATAGCACCGTCTTCTCTTATGCTGGGTGCGGTCAAAGCCCTTCCATAGCTGCTGTACCTTGGTGTTTTTCTCCAGCTCAGGGCCGGTCTCGGTGACTTTAATGCCGTTTTTCAGCGCGGCTTCGCAGATATTGGTGATAAGAGGCGCCACGATGCCCGACGCCTGATAATCGGGGTGAACCGCCACGAGGTACAGCACCAGACGGTCGCCGTGTGTTTTGGCATGCAGGATCGGGATGAACCCCAACGGGAACAGCTTGCCTTTGGACCTTTTAAAAGCCCCGGCCAGCCAGGGCGCCGCCAGACCGAAAGCCACCAGCTTGTCGTTTTTGTCAATGATGAACTTGGCGTAATCGGGGTTTAGGAGCATTGTAAAACTGTTCAGGTAATCGTTGGCCTGCCGGTCGCTTAAGGGTACATAGCCGAACAGGTCCTTATAGCAGGTGTTCAAGAGGTCAAAAATCTGCGCGATATAGGGCTTCAAGTCGCGGATTTTGTTGAACTTTAAAAGCTCCAGATTGTTGCGTTTCAGCGCGATATCCGCGATGCGCTTGATCCGTAAGAAAGATTCGTCATTGGGGTCGGGCATCGCAATCTGATATTCCACCCAGTCCACTTCCTTGGTGTAGCCGTGCTTTTCCATATGCTCGGGGTAATACGCCGGATTGTTGTAGGTGATTTCAAGCGGCACTTCGCCAAACCCAACCACCTGCATGCCCTCTTTGTCCAAATCCGAGAAACCATGCGGCCCCGTCACTTCGGTCATGCCGAGCGACTTGGCCCAGTCTTCCACCGCACCTAACAGCGCGCCCGAAACCTCCAGATCGTCGATAAACTCGATGCGTGAAAAGCGCACGGTTTTCGTGCCGTATTTCTCGTTGGCCGCCTTCACCAGTATGCCCAAAATTCTGCCAACAATTCTGTCCTCCCGATAGGCCAAAAAGAATTTCGCGTCGCAGTATTCAAACGCGCCGTTCTTTTCGGGCAGATACATGTTTAGTTCGTCCATTTTGAGTTCGGGAACATAGTAATCCTTCCCCGCGTGCAGTGTGTCCGGGAAATCCCGAAACGCTTTCAGCATCTTCTTGCCGACCGCTTCCTTGATAATAACCATAGCCTCTCCTCGAAAAAAAGAATCAGATCATACCGTTCGGGCTCTTTGCTGCCGCCCGATTTTAGCACATCTAACTATATCATAAAGACAAAGGGGCTTAAAAGCCCCTTTTACAAATCACAACAATCCGTTTATTCGCTAATATTCATCTCTGAGGCCAAACTCGGCCGACTCCACCCATTCGTTGGGCCGATCCACCGCTTTCACAATCTCGTCCAAGATTAAGAAATGTTCCTCTTCCTGCCCGATGAGAAAGGCCGTCAGCGCTTCGGCCGAAGCGTCTTCGGCTGTCATCTTTTTGTACAGCGCGATGCTCTCTTTTTCCTTCTCCTGCGCCGAGCGGTAGATATCCACCTGCGCCGGTTTTTTGCCCGCAAACTGAAACGCCGAGGCGTCGCCGAATACGCTCGCCATGGTCGTGCTGTCCGCGCTTAAGTCCGCCGAAACTCCCGCAATTTTGTCGCGGAGAATCTTTGCGTGGTTGGCTTCGTCTTTGGCCAGCGCCAAAAAGATAATATGCAGGCTGTTGTCTTTATTGGCTTCGGCCATATCCAGGTACAGCTTTTCGCCCTCCAACTCCATCTTAACCGCATTATCCAATATACTCATGCTTTTGCCTCCTATATGCGTAATTAATAATATCCGTTATTAATCAGTTTACCACAGTTTCTCATATTTAACGCAAAAAACCGTGTAAAATCATTCACACGGTTTTTAAGGAGGAAATATGAAAAAAATAATCTATATGCTGCGTTTCACAAACGTTCTTTTCCGATAGCCGCGCTTCACCATGATGCAGTAGCTGATGATCCCGGCCGCCGCCAGCACGGCTCCGGCTATCCAGTAAACCAGTATGTAGCCGGAGGTGGTCCCGTATATCTCCAATGCGCCCTGCAGGGCGCTGCCCACCGTCCATGTCGCAATCCCCGCATGATACGCGTTCTGTGAAAACCGGCTTGGCATGGGCCAGCGCTGGATAACTCCCAGCACGGCAAAGACCAGCACGCCGCCGACCAGCGGGAAGAGGAACAGATAGATCATATAGTCCGAAACCACCCCGTGGCTGAACTGCTCGTACATCCAGCTGAAGAACCCGCAGAACAGCGTGATGACCGCATAGACCGATAGGGTCTTTTTAATCTGCTGTTTCTTCTCTTCGTTATCCAATATAGACAATGTCGCTCACACTCCTTTCGGAAATCTTTCTGCCGTCGGTGGTGGGGTTGTTCAGCACCTCGCCGTTAAACACCATGGTGGATGAACCGCCGCCGTCCAGATTGTACGCCGTAGTGACGCCCAGACTCTCCATAAATTCGGCCAGCTCATACAGCGTCAAGCCTTCGCTTTCGCTGGTGCGTCCGTCCGAAACCACCATCACGTAATGCAGCGGGTCAATCATCCCAATCGCCGTTCGCGGGTTGCTGGTCTTGGCGCGGTCTACTTCCTCATTTTGTGTAACGGAGATTTCGCCGTCCTCCACCAGCCCCGGGCCGAAGGAGAGCACCTGCACAGCGCCCGCATCCAGCAGTTCCTCGGCCGATACATCGCCTTCATTGATGATATCAAAGCTGCCATCCGAATAGATGACCAGGTCCTCCTGATCGCTGCCCGCCGAAGCCGAACGGTACAGCACACCGTTGCGAATCACATAACCCTGTTTCTGGGCGCCGTAGAAGTCACCGTTGATGGCGAGGATGGCATTTGCTTGGTCTGCGATGCGGGACGTGGTTTCGGTGATATTGCGCCCGTAGGTGCCTTGCGCAAACGCGGTGGATAAGTATTCCACACTGGAAACCCGAATATCCGCCACATAAATTGTAGTGTCATACTCGCGTGTCTCGGTAATCGTGATACTGATGTTGCCGTCGTCATAAGTGTTTTCGGTCACCACCGCATCGCTCGTATCCAAAGCCGCACTGTCCGTGCTCCCGCCTGAACCCGCCGATTGGCTTAAACTGAGTGTCTGCGCTGTCTCGCTGGTGTTCTCGCCAGTCGTCGATTGGTCCACCACAGCGTAGGTATGCGGAATGACGAAGGTATCCAGCGCCACCCATCCTGTGAAAAGAATCAGCAGAATCGTATATAGAATGCCGAAAGCATAAGGTTTTTTAAAGAATCGCATCACTTTCTCCGTTGTTATTGTTTTTGCTATTTTTCAATCTGCATCCCGGCCATCTTCATCCGCCGGTTTTCTGCCGACTTCTCCGCCGGTTTCTTCTTAAAGATGACAAACCGCTGTACCACCCAGCTCAGCGTAAAGAAGATGATTTCGGTGATGATCTTGGCGGCGTAGCGGTTCATGCCGAGCTTGGTTACCAATGCGCTTAAAATCAGCGTATTGCCCAAAAGGATCAGCGCGGCCAGAGAGAAGTACTGCACGCCGGTTTTCACCACACTGTCCCTGTTTTTAAACACCAGCCGTTTGTTGATGCTGTAGTTCACGCTGGCGCTGATAACGCGCGCCGCGACATTGGAAAGCGGAATGCTCACCGCCGTACCCAACCCGCCGGTGAGAAGCACCAGAAGCGCATAAGCGCTATAATCGGTGATAAACCCGATGAGCGATGAGGCCGCAAACTTCAAGATCTCTCGGTATACGCGGAACGAATCCTTGACGGTAGAAAAATGCGATCCTGAGTTATTGTCATAGTATATCGTTTTAATCGTTACTTCGCTGATCGGCACCTTCTGTTCGGCGCAGACCAAAAGCACGTTCATCTCATATTCATACCGCTCGCCTTCAATCGTGAGCATCAGCGGAACCAGCGCACTGCCGAACGCGCGAAGCCCGGTCTGCGTGTCGCTGACAAATGTTCCGGTCGCCGCGCGGTAGACCACGCGCGTCAGCTTGTTGCCAAAGCGGCTTCTGGCCGGCACGGCCTTGTCAAACGTGCGGCACCCCAGCACCAATCCATCCGGCTTTTCGGCCGCCGCCGCGCATACGGCCGCCGCATCCGCCACCGAGTGCTGTCCATCCGCATCCAGTGTGACGATGACCGCATCCTCGGGGAACTGCCCGCTGATATAAGCGATGCCGGTTTTCAGCGCGCGTCCCTTGCCCCAGTTGGTTTCGTGACGAATCACGACGCCGAATTCCCCGGCTGCCTCAAAGACGGGCCGGTAGTCCTCGCCGCTGCCGTCATCCACCACCACCACCGAAAAACCTGTTTCCTTCAGGTGCTTGGCCAGTGAAACCAATTGTTCCGTCGGTTCATACGCCGGTATCAGCGCAATCTGTTTTGCCATGCAGGTTGGGTCTCCTTTTTTGCTTTTTTAGTTCCTGATGACGCTAAAATATCATAGAAACCTGAAAGATTCTTGAAATTTGAGGCGAGCGAATTATCGTTAATGATTTGTTTAAATTCATGTAATCTGCGCGTTATCTGGCCTTTTTCTGCGTTATCCCCTCAAACCTGACATAGAAATGTCAGGTTCTGTGCGTTATACTGGTTTTAAGAAATGATTTTGGAGCGACCCCGATGAAGAACGACCGTTTGTTCCAGCTGCTCTATATCCTGCTGGAAAAGGAATCCGTCACCGCGCCCGAGCTGGCCGAAAAGCTGGAAGTTTCGGTTCGCACAATTTATCGAGACGTGGAGGCGCTTTCCATGGCTGGTGTGCCCGTCTTTGCCTCGGCGGGCAAGGGCGGCGGCATTTCGCTGATGCAAGAATACGCGTTTGACAAGGCTCTGCTTTCGGATGACGAGCAAAACCAGATTCTCTTCGGTTTACAGAGTCTGGCGGCGGCCGATCTCAACGTGGATGTCCTGCTCTCCAAATTAGGGGGCATGTTCCAAAAAACCGATGCCAATTGGGTTCAGGTGGATTTCTCGCGCTGGGGCTTTAACGCGGTGGATAAAGCGCGGTTTGACGCGATTAAAACTGCCGTTCTGCAAAAACAGGTGTTAAGCATCCAGTATTGTGGTTCTTCGGGCGAAACCAGCGCGCGGGAGATAAAGCCATTCCGGCTGGTCTATAAGGACCGAAGCTGGTACCTGCAGGCATTCTGCCTGAAAGCCGGAGACTTCCGTCTGTTTAAGGTCAGCCGCATCACGGGGCTGTCGCCCACCGGCGAACGCTTCACCGAAACTTTCCCGGATGCCCCGACTGTCAATCTGGACACGCCGATGCGGGTCACGACCTTCTCGGCACGTCTGCTCTTTTCACCCGAAGCGGCTTTTCGCGTCTATGATGAATTCCAAATGGCACGAATAGAGAAACAATCCGACGGTTCGATTCTGGTCACGGCTGAAATGCCGATGGACGATTGGGTGCCGCAGTATCTTTTTACCTATGGCACGCTGGTTCGCGTGCTGGATCCCGCCAGCTTAAGAGAAAAAATGGCGGCTTTCGCAAAATCCGTCTATGAACATCACAAAACATGACAAACAGATGTCATGTTTTATTTGTTACGATATTGCCATAAGAGAAACGAATTCTTATCATTCTTTTTTGGAGGTAACGAAGATGGAAGGCAAGTTTTGTCAAAGCTGCGGGATGCCGATGGGCGATACCGACGCGATGTACGGCACCGAGAAGGACGGAAGCAAAAGTCCGGATTACTGTCAGTACTGCTACAATGACGGCGCATTTACCGCCGACTGCACCATGGCCGAAATGATGGAATACTGCGTCAAGCCGATCCTGGAAAACAGCCCCGGCATGACCGAGGCCGCCGCGCGCGGGATGATGGCGCAGATGTTCCCCACTTTAAAGCGCTGGAAGGCGTAAAAAAAACAAGGCACTCGGAGACCCCGAGTGCTTATTTAATATCTTTTTTGTTTTCATTTTATAGCATAAACCGCGACAGAATGGTATAATTTTTCCAATGAGAAAAATTTGGCACTTTTATACAATCACAGGAGGCAGAAATGAGCATCATTCAACAGGGCAAAAAACTTTTAGGCGGAAACCAAGGCGCAATTTCCTTTTTCCTTGGGCTGTATAACCATCTGCCTTTCAATAATCAAAGAAAAATCAAAGGCCGTAATAACCGTCTGGATTTTTCCCGTTCGCTCCTGAAGAAAAATCAGATTTCCATCTCGGGCAATGACAACCAAATCGTGCTGGGCGACCGTTGTACCTTGCGCCATTGCAGTATTCATATCACAGGCAATGGTAATTCCCTCATCTTTGGCGACAAGGTGGCCATGATTTCGGGCGAAATCCATATTGAAGACGACGGCAATATCATCAACATCGGCAGTCACACCTCCTTCCTCGGCAAGACGCATCTGGCCTCAATCGAGGGCACAAAAATCACCATCGGGGAAAACTGCCTGTTTTCCAGCGATGTGGTTTTGCGCACTGGCGACAGCCACAGCATTCTGAACCAAAGCGGACAGCGCATCAACCCGTCCGAGGATATCACTCTGGCGAATCACGTCTGGGTGGGCAACCGCGCCATCCTCACCAAAGGCGCATCCGTTGCGCAGGATTCGGTCGTCGCCACCGGCGCCATATTGACCAGTGCGGTCACCGAACCCGGTGTGGTCATCGGCGGCGTCCCCGCCAAGGTCATCAAGCAGGGTATCAATTGGGACATCAGCCGGAAAATATTAAGTAAATAGGATTACGCCATCGCCCGCTCAAACGCTTCTTTCACCGAGATAGGGTAAGCGGACTTATACGCTCTTTTTAAAGCACCTTCAATTATTCTCTTGTTTGCGCTGTTTTTTAAATCACGAAGCGTTTTGGCTGCGAATATCTGTTGGTGGTAGTCCTCGGCGCGAAGAAACCCGAAAATTCTTTTCAAATATTTGTCTTGCCCAAACTGGAACAGCGCGGCAAAACACGCGATCCTCACAATCCCTTTTTCTTTCCTCGATGCTTTTTGAAATGTCACGGCATACGGCTGCTGCTCTGCTTTTGTCCGTAAAATGATGTCGGTGACGCTCATCACCGCATAGCACCGCACCAGCTCAGATTCATCGACCAGTAGATTCAATAGAAATGGGATACATTCGACACTACAACTTGAGCCCAAAGAATCACACGCGTTACAGCGCACCAATTCATCGGCATCCGCCAGCATAGGGATGAGAATGTCATCACAAAAATCGTTCGAATATTGACTGAGTACTTCGGCGACCAAACAGCGCACTTCGCTGTCTTCATGCCGCGCCAACCTTATCATCATTTCCTGGTCCAGGTCTTCGAATGCAAAATCCTCGTTCTCAAGCCGCATGATATATTGACTCTCTTGCTTATTCACTGATTCTCTCCCGTCTTAACCCCATTTATATTTGGCTCAATTCCAATTTTCACATTATTATACCATTCCAATGAATTAAGCGTATAATTATAGTAAATCATTTTCTTTCTATCAAAATGACGAGAGGAGAACGCGATGCATATTTTTGTCGCACCGCATCCGCCGATTATCCTTCCCGAAATCGGCCGGGGCGAAGAGCAAAAGGCGGCCGCCACCATCGCCGGTATGAAGCGCATCGCCGGGGAGATTGCCGCGCTGAAGCCTAAAACCATCGCGGTGGTTACACCGCACGGGCACGCGTTTCGTGACGCGCTGTGCGTCAGCGTGGAACGCGACCTCACTGGCGATTTCGGCCAATTCGGTTTTCCGCGCCTTAAGTTCTCCTTTACCGGCAGTGAAAAAGCCGTCGATTTCTGCGATGCGCTGGAAGAGGCCGGCATCCAGGCCGTGGCGCTGGACAGAGCCGCCGCCCGGCAGTATCAGATTTCCACCCATGTGGATCACGGCGCACTGGTGCCCCTTTCATTTATCCTAAATGATTATTCCGATTTTGAGCTTCTCCATATCGGCATGGGTTTTTTGACCAAAGAAGCGACCTGTGCGGCGGGCAGAATTCTCGCCGAACTTTTGGACGAAAGCGACGTCCTCCTTTTTAGCGGCGACCTTTCCCACCGTCTGCTGCCCGAATCCGGTTCAGGCTATGACAAGCAGGGCGCGGTGTATGATGCGCTGATTGTGAACGCCGTCAAGAACAAGCACTACGGCGATATCCTTGAGGTATCGGAAGACCTGCTGGAGCACGCGGGCCAGTGCGCCCAGCGGCCCTTCGAGATGATGGTCGGTGCGCTGGACGGCTATGAGACCGAAACCGAGGTCTATTCCTATGAAGGCCCCTATGGCGTGGGCTACATGACCGCGCATATCATCCGCGGCGTCCCGCCAAGGTTATCAAGCAGGACATCAATTGGGACATCAGCCGGAAAGTATCCAAAGCGTAAAGCTTGGGAGCGGTCGCCGGCATTTCTTTAAACATGACATTCTGTTGTCAGGTTATCCTTGTTATAATCCTGACAAAAAGGAGATTGTTAAGAATGAATCGACACCCCGAACCCCCGAAAATTGTCACACTGGACGAGCCCATCCCCGTTTTGGGTTTGATGGTCCGAACCGATATGAAGCATGTTTTTAAGGATGTCAGCCGCGTCCTTCACGACATGATGACAAAAAAAGCGAAGACGGGCATTCCCGAACAGAAACTGCCATGGGAATATATCTCGCTCAGTGCGAATTTTGACGAACATCAATCCTGGGACTACTATACCGGCTTTGCGGTCGATGATACTAAAAACAGCTCGGAAATATTCACGCCTTTTGTTGTTCCAGGCGGCACCTACGCGGTGTTCCCGATTCGCCCGAAATCCAGGCTTCTGCTGAGTGCATCTATCGTAAAAACCAAGAAGTATATCTATCAGCAGTGGCTTCCCGCATCTGGCTACGCTTTCGCAGGCTGTGAGTTTGAATATAACGATGAATCCATGCACGCCGTGAACCCAAATCATATTGACCTGTACGTTTCAATCAAGACGCTTTAGGCATTCAAAGTCGGAGGAAAAGATGCTTTCATATGATGACCTTTTATCAATTGAGGAAGATGCGCTTTTGGAAACCGCGATACGTCTTTCCTCGGATGCACTGCCCAATCTGGTGGGTACCCTTCTTGAAAAAAACGATAAAATCCGATATCGCGCCTTTCAGCTGTTGTTGTTTCGCTCAAAACAGCTGGCGGATGTTTACGCATTCTGGCCTGCTTTTAAAAGCAAACTGAAAGACGAGAATTCCTACCAGCGGAGCATCGGCATCATGCTGATGGCCGAAAACGCGCGTTGGGACAGCAGCCATCAATTGGATAACTGCCTGGACGATTGTTTAGCGCTCCTTAATGACGACCGACCGATTACAGTTCGGCAGACCATCCAGTCCCTCGGCACCATCGCAGCGTTTCAGCCGCATCTCGGCCGCAGAATTGCAGAGGCCATGATGTCGCTGGATATTTCGGCTATCCGTGAGACTATGCGAAAATCCATCCTTTTAGATATTCTGGACACCTTATGCGCCATCAGAAAAAGTGAAAATATTGACGGTCTTGATGCGTATGTTTTAAGTGCGCTGTCAGGCGGCTTATTGGACAAAAAGTCTATCGCGCGTATTCAGGCGCTGTTTGTTTAGTTCTCTATTAAGGAGGCACACGATGCATATTTTTATCGCACCGCATCCGCCGATTATCCTTCCCGAAATCGGCCGGGGCGAAGAGCAAAAGGCGGCCGCCACCATCGCCGGTATGAAGCGCATCGCCGGGGAGATTGCCGCGCTGAAGCCTAAAACCATCGCGGTGGTTACACCGCACGGGCACGCGTTTCGTGACGCGCTGTGCGTCAGCGTGGAACGCGACCTCACTGGCGATTTCGGCCAATTCGGTTTTCCGCGCCTTAAGTTCTCCTTTACCGGCAGTGAAAAAGCCGTCGATTTCTGCGATGCGCTGGAAGAGGCCGGCATCCAGGCCGTGGCGCTGGACAGAGCCGCCGCCCGGCAGTATCAGATTTCCACCCATGTGGATCACGGCGCACTGGTGCCCCTTTCATTTATCCTAAATGATTATTCCGATTTTGAGCTTCTCCATATCGGCATGGGTTTTTTGACCAAAGAAGCGACCTGTGCGGCGGGCAGAATTCTCGCCGAACTTTTGGACGAAAGCGACGTCCTCCTTTTTAGCGGCGACCTTTCCCACCGTCTGCTGCCCGAATCCGGTTCAGGCTATGACAAGCAGGGCGCGGTGTATGATGCGCTGATTGTGAACGCCGTCAAGAACAAGCACTACGGCGATATCCTTGAGGTATCGGAAGACCTGCTGGAGCACGCGGGCCAGTGCGCCCAGCGGCCCTTCGAGATGATGGTCGGTGCGCTGGACGGCTATGAGACCGAAACCGAGGTCTATTCCTATGAAGGCCCCTATGGCGTGGGCTACATGACCGCGCATATCATCCAAGGCGCATCCGGTGCGCCTGGTGTGGTCGCGGCTTACCTTTCTGCCAAAAAAGCGCACGCCGCCCAAAAGCGGCAAGATGAGGACGAATATGTGTCGCTGGCGCGAAACACGATTGAGGCCTATATCCCTTCCGGCCACATTATCCCGCCGCCAAAAGGCTTAAGCGAAGCTCTGTACACCGAACAGCGCGGCGTATTTGTCTCCATCAAGGAGCACGGGGCTTTACGCGGCTGCATCGGTACCATCGAGCCGGTTCAGTCCTGCATCGCCGAGGAGATCATCCGAAACGCGATTTCAGCCGCCACGCGCGACCCGCGCTTTAGTCCCATCGACCCGTCCGAGCTGGATGAACTGGAAATTTCAGTGGATGTGCTCTTCCCGCCCGAGGATATCGACGGCATGGACGAGCTCGACCCCAGGGAATATGGCGTCATCGTCACCAAGGGCTTTCGGCGTGGTCTGCTCCTGCCCAACCTCGAAGGCATCGATTCCGCCGAGGAACAGGTCTCCATCGCCCTGCAAAAAGCGGGCATCCGGCCGGATGAGCGCTATACCATGCAACGGTTTAAGGTGGTTCGCCACCAATGAAAGAAGCGCTCTGGTACACCAAAGAATCGAACAACGCCGTTACATGTACGCTCTGTCCGAACGGCTGTCACATCGCCGAAGGTGAAGTTGGTCTCTGCCGCGTGCGGGAGAACGTTTCGGGCACACTGATCGCCCAAACTTACGGTCTGGTTTCGGCCGTGGCCATGGACCCCATCGAAAAAAAGCCGCTTCGGATGTATAAACCGGGCACGCATATCCTTTCGGTGGGCACGGTCGGCTGTAACTTTCACTGCGGTTTTTGCCAGAACTATCATATCTCGCAGGAAACACCGCCGCTGGAGCCGCTCTCGGTGAAGGAACTGCTGGATATCTCGGAAGGCCAGCGGGATTCCATCGGCATCGCCTTCACCTATAATGAACCCACCATCTGGTACGAATACGTGTTTGATGTCGCCAAGCAACACCGCAAAGATACCGTTCTCGTCACCAACGGTTATATCAGTCCCGAACCCCTTAAGGCGCTTCTGCCCTATATCAGCGCCATGAATATCGACCTGAAATCCATGCAGCCGGAATTCTACGCCAGGGTCTGCGGCGGATTGCTTTCTGCCGTGCAGGAGACCATCAAGCTGGCGCACGCCAGCACACACGTCGAACTGACCTTTCTCGCCATCCCGGGCGTCAACGACAGCGAAGCAGAAACCCAGGCGATGGCCGAATGGATTGCCGGTGTAGACAGAAAAATCCCCCTGCACATCATCCCTTTCCGCCCCATGTACCAATGGACGCATCTGCCCGCGCAAACCAATCAAAAAATCCAAAGCCTACAGAGCGTCGCCCGACAGACTTTGGATTATGTGTTCTAGTTTTTTGCTAAATTTATTTGGCCTTCTTGCGCAAAACCAGTGCTGCGCCAACCGCAAACGCGAATGCCAATGGGATTACATACCGCACCCAGATTGGTATCCCGCTTTCTATCTCAACGTCTTCAGCCGTGATTTGTATGGGCGCTACGGTCGCTTTTAGCTCAGCCGTTGCCGTAGTCGTCGGTGTCTGCTCCGAATGCTTTTTTGCAGGAACATATACCGTTTTCGAAGAATACTCTGCCGAATCTATATCAAGTGGCTCCCGATAATTTCCGCCATATACAGTGAAATCAACTTTTTCTCCACCGTATAAAATATATTCCCCAAAGAACCGAATCGAATAATTGGCTTCACTGCCCCAGTATATTTCTACCGGGTCTTCCGCCTTAATCGTGAAAGTTTTTTCAATCAACTGCCCTGATTCAAAATCTCCCAAGTAGTTTTCACTGTCGAACACTTGAAAGCGGTCGTACCCTTCAACCATATAAAATCCAAACAACGTCCTGTCCGACTTGTTCTTTAGATATATCGTATAATCAATATACCCCGCCGTGTCCGAATCCGTCTGCTCAAGGCGGCTCTCAATCTCGGGCGTATATGGACAGAAAACCCCGCACGGAATTCGCTCTTCAATCGCATAAAATTTCCCGTCTATATTGAATTTTGCTCTGTAGACTGCATCCAGATGGTCAGGTACTTCTGACATCTTACGGTACCGATACTGGTTCGATGTTGAGACGAAGCATTGATCTTGCTTGTATAGATCAAACGACTCTTCCATAATATCTCCTTCATAGCTGTCATAAAACGAAAAGTCGCTTAGTTCTTCATCACTGATATTGGTCACTGAAATAGTGTTGGTAATATAGGCATACTCTATATTCTGCACATTCTCATACCAACTATAACTGTCCCATACGTCGAACACATCCCGATTAGTACGCAAATTAAAATCAATATAATTAGAACCATCATATAGATTTGTGATTTTTATAGGGATAGGCTTGGCTTGCACTTTTTCAAAATAGGTATAGGCGTCCCTATATAGCTCGTCTCCATAGGTAAAATCGGAAACGGTTTCGTAATTGAGTGTTAAATCAATATCCATATAGTACTCGCCGTCTTTGGCGTACCATTTCACCGTATCCGTGACAGGGTAACTGATGTCTATAGTCACGCGCTTCCCCGCGGGCACCACCACACCGCCAAGATCAATATCAATTGAAGCAGGCTCGTGCGGACACCATATGCCCGGGCTTTCGGTATTATTGGACATCGTAATGGTGTCATTCGTTCGGTTGCGAAGAACCAGCGTAAAATTCAGTGTCTCGCCAATTGCCACTTCGGTTTGGTCTGTGGATACCGAAAATGTTAAACGATCATTCTTATCATAAAACTGGCTGGGCCCGGAATCCGCAAATGCAAAAATCGGCAACAGGCAGAGAAACAGCAGTAGAACAATCCCTCGTTTAACCATAATCCCCTCTCCAATCAATATTTGTATATCATGATTCTACAATATTTTATCTTCAGCAACAAATGCTTTTTAAATCAATCATCCCTCCAAAGACGCCTTTAAATCCTCCACCCACGCCTTGTTGGCCGTCAGGGTGCATCCGCCCTTGCCCTCTTTTAAGAGATGGTGATTGTCCCGAATCTCCGTCAGCAGGCGGGATTTCAGCGCACCTTTAAGCGGCATCTCCTTCACGTTCGCGTCCGAATACGGCGCAAACGGGCAGGCTTCCAGACTGCCGGTGGAGCTGATATGCAAAAAGCCTCTGCCCGCGGCCAGGCAGCCGCTGTACCGGTCCTCTTCGCCGGGCAGGGGAATCAACAGCATATTCATCGCGTTATTAAGTCTTTCCGTCTTTTCGTCCAGGTCCGCCTTCTGCGCTTCGGTGAGGCACAGGTCCTCATCCCCCTGACAGGGCACGTATTCAATCAAAAACGTCAGCCCCGCGCCGAGGTCCTGCAGGCCCAAAAGGAATGCTTCATCCATCACTTCGGCGTAGTTTTGCCGAGTCAATGTGATGGAAACGCCAAACAGCACATCACTTTCGTCCATGCGCTGCATGCTCCCTGCCACGCCGTCATAGACGCCCTTGCCGCGCCGCGCGTCGGTGGTTTCCTTCCCGCCTTCCAGGCTGACCGCGCAGACGACGTTTTTCATCGCTTTGATGCGCGCCAGATTTTCGTCGCGGATGAGCAGGCCGTTGGTGAACACCACAAACATGAGGTTCTCAAATTTGCCCAGCACGTCGAGGATGCCTTTTTTCATCAGGGGTTCCCCGCCCGCCACCATGACGATAGCCACACCGATGTCGGACGCTTCGCGGATGACGCGTTCAATCTCGCCGATTGTCAGCTCGTCTTTTTTGGCGCGGTCCTGCGCGCAGGCGTAGCATCCGGCGCAGGAGAGGTTGCAGTCATTGGTGATGGACAGAATCATAATCGGCGGTACGGTGAGGTTTTCCGTTTTTAAAAGTCTCTTTCGGATTTTTCCCTGCCGATTGAGCTGTCGCCCGAATTTCATAAATTGCGGGACATAGCTTTTTCGCCGAAACAAAAATCGGGTATCCTTCACCAGATTCTCTTTTAATACCCGTTCAAACAGACTGATGCCGTCGTGCATGTATTTTCTCCTAAATTTCATAAACTTGATGGGTACTATTCTACCATATCTTCAATCGTTTATCGCCATCCATGCTGTAAATATTCCAAAAATCCATATTCCCCGCCACGCCTGAAGAAAGGCCTTGCCTGATCGGCACTGGATTAAATCCTTCAGGCATGCTACAATATTTTCGAAATTGGTTATATCAACCTCGGGAGCAAACGATATGGGATTTAAGCGCTTTTTCGATTTTTTAAAAAACAACATCTATCTGGTCATCGCCATACTGGTCATCATCGTTCTGGCTTTCGGCTATGCCCTCATCACCATCGACGACCTTTCGGTTGACGAAGAGATCTATTTTCAGGGCTCCAGCATGACCCACACCGTCAATTGGATCGGTTTTTCGCGTTATGGCATGGCGCTCCTAAATGTGGTGCTCTTTCCGGTTTTGGACGCCATCCCGTTCCTTAACGGCATCCTTTCGGTTCTTCTGCTGGGGGCAGCCGCGGCTGTCATCTGCTGGTTTTTAAGCGAGATTCTTGCGCCCCTTCAAGTGCCAAAAATCGCCTACGTGTTCCTTTCGGCGGCCGTCATCGCGTATCCGTCCAATCTGGATTACTTCAGTTTTAATTCAATCAACGCGGCGGTCTCGGTCGGTCTTTTTGTCTCGGTGCTGTCCGCGTTTGTGGTCACCCGATGGATTTTTGAAAATACTTCGATTGCGCAGGCGGTGCTCGGCGTGGTGCTGGCGGCCTTCATCTTCTCCATCTATCAGGCTGTTGTCGGCGTCTATCTCACGCTCGCCGTCCGCTATCTCCTGTTTGGCGTCGGCCACCGCGTCGTTATACTCCGCAAGGCCGTCGTTGTATTTTTTCAGGCCATCGGCGTACTCGTCCTCGCCGCGCGGGTTGATGCTGCCGTCGTGGAAGCCGAGC
>CALMFG010000098.1 GCA_937863465.1 uncultured Clostridia bacterium | reverse complement strand
GTAAGCCCCGACCAGTATGCGGAGAAACGCGTTGTCATTGGGTATAATCCCGATACGAAAAAATATGATGTCACCGTGCTGGATCAGGAGAAAGCAGTGGCCAGGTATACATATAATGAGACCGATATCACCACCGATTTTTCGCTGGGGGATATGAAAGAGACCGAGGGGATTATCAAAGACATGATGCTGTACCCGGAAGGCAATGTCGCCTATCTTGAGGCACCCATTCAACTCTTTAAAGATCGGCTGATTGCGCTTTTTGGCATGACGGCGGACGAGCTCTATACCTTGCCGCTGAGGGTTGAAGAAGCGCCAGCGTCGACGCCATCGCCCGACAGCCTTGTCTTTACGGAGAGCAAGGATATTGCCGCATACTTATATGTAGATAATGGTGAGCACTATTATGACGTTGCAATTCACAATCCCGAATGGGGCACTTGGGATGTAGACGCCGATATTTCGTTCTTTACGCCCTTAAGCGATTACTATCGGATTGTCGTAGCCTACAACATTGAAGAAGCGCGCTATTATGTCGGAGTTGATGACAATGATGGCGGCGGAGCCAAATTTCATTTTGATGCAAAAACCGGCGAGCACGTGGACGAATGGTGCAGTGACAATAATCTGACGGTGGAAGCGTATTTTAAAAAAGCGTTCAATGACCCGAGCATCACGGATGTATATGCCTATTCGGTGACCATGATGACGGATTACATTGAAACCAAGTTTGGCATGAGTATGGAAGAGCTGTATAATCAATACATGGGCGAATGACGGCTGGCAGTCACCTGCTTAAATATCGCACTTCTGGTCAGCGCAATTAAGTGAATATACTCGAAAAAAGTCTATCGGACGGGGGCGCGCGGCGTACCCGTCTTTTTTTGTTTTAGCGTGCCTGCGCTTCCCGAAATCGTGGAAAATAAATCATAGCAGAAAGGGATAACTCCTTAATTCATAAACGCTGGATGATTGATAAAAATCAAAAAATATTAATACACTTCGCCATCCGGCTGGTATATAATCATTAGAAAAGCGGCTGTAGAGGATTTCAATGTCAGATTTGAACGAATCGCGAAGAGAAACCAACAACTGGATTAAAGTGCTGTTAGTGCTTCTGTTATTGTTGGCCGCCGCGACGATTTACTATGTGGTGCTCTACCCGGAAAGCGTTCTCAATATCGGGACACCCGCGTCGTCCGAAACGACCGCGCATCTCGTGATTAACGAAGTCTCGGCCAGCAGCTCGGACTATCCTTCGGCCCTCGACGGCGAAAATTACGACTGGATAGAGCTGTATAACCCGACCGACCGGGATATCGACTTAAGCAAATACTACCTCTCGGATAAATCGGATGCGCCCTTAAAGTATAATCTGCCCGAAGTGACACTGGCCGCGAAAGCCTATATCGTCATCTATGCTTCGGGAAAAGATGTCTACGAAGGAAACGAAATCCACGCCAATTTCAAAATATCATCCGAGGGCGAAACCATCTCGCTGTCCAAATCGGAAAGCGTCATTTCCACGCTGACGGTACCCGAAATCAACTCGGACTTTACCTTCGGTATCGGCGAGGACGGCACCGAGGGCTACCTGTATCCGGCCACGCTCATGCAGGCCAACGGCGCTTCTTACCCAACGGAAGATGATTACTTCAATTTCATCTGTACCCCAAACGGTATCTATATCAACGAGTATATGTCGTCCGGGCAAAACGTCATCTATGATGAGGACGGCGTTTTTTCCGACTGGGTGGAGATTATCAACACGACTGACGAGGACGTCTCTTTAGCGGGATATTGTCTCACCGACGACCCGCACAAACCCTATCGCTATGTCCTGCCGGACGTCACCATCGCGGGGCACGGTACACTGCTGATTTTTCTGGACGGAGAAGACAAGGTAGGCTATCAGTACATCCATGCCAATTTCTCAATATCGACGGACGACGCATCGCTGAATCTGTTTGACAGCAGTCACACGCTGGTCGACACCGTAAAGGTGGTTGAGACCGATGAGCGGATATCCTACGGCAGAAACAAAGACGATATCAACCTGTGGCAGTATTTCAGCATCCCAACCCCCAATCAACCGAATATATTCGAAGGCGCTGCGGAAAAGGAAGCGCTTTTTTATGATTACCAGAAATATGTGCGCATCAACGAGGTGAGCCCAATCAGCGACAACCAGAACGGTGTCGATGAATCGGACTGGATTGAGCTTTACAACAATTCCGACCAAACCATCGATCTGGCGGGTTTTGGGCTTTCGGACGATGAAGACGATCGCTACAAATGGGTATTTCCGAAAGGCGCGGTAATCGCGCCGAACGCGTATCTCGTGGTTTTTGCCTCGGGCACCGGTATGATGGATGAGGCCGGGAACTACAACACCAACTTCAAGCTGAAAGCCGGCATCGATGATATCTATCTTTCCAGCAATCTGGGGTACACCGTGGATGTCATGCCGGCGCGCTTTGTCGGCGGTGGAAACTCCATTGGGAAGTCGGCGGGAGGAGACGTATTTCTGCTGAAGATGGCGACGCCGGGGCTGCAGAACGACGAAAAAACCTACACAGGCTATACGTCAAGCGTTCAGTTTTCACAGCCTTCGGGCACTTATTCCGATTCGTTTACGCTTACCTTGTCCTCACCCGATACCACAGCGGAAATCTACTATACGCTGGACGGGACCACGCCGACCAAGTCTTCCACCCTCTATACAGAACCCATCACGATCAATAAAGACGCGGTCATCCGCGCCATCGCCGCGGCGCCGGGCAAACTCCCCAGCGAGGCGGCCTGCCATACCTTTGTTTTGGAGCTGACACACGATCTGCCCATCGTGACCATCACGAGCAATCCTGAAAACATATACGGCAGTGCAGGCCTGCTGTCGCATTCCGACAAGACCCAGCGGATTCCGGCGACCGTCGAGATTATCGAGACGGAAAACAGCGGATATATCAGCTTTGAAGCCGAGATAGGTCTTTTCGGCAACACCAGTCTTTATGCGCCGCAAAAATCACTGCTGATTGAAGTGGATAACGATTACGGCGATGACTTCATATCGTATGACCTATTTCCGAACGATTCCAAAAACGCGACGACGTTCGGCTCCTTTGTCCTGCGCAACGGCGGAAGCAATGAATGGAACCGAACCAAGATGACCGACGGATTTTTGATGAGCCTGGCCAGACTGGGTTTGGATGTGGATGCGCAAGGGTACCGCCCGTGCGCGGTCTATATCAACGGGGAGTATTACGGGCTATTGAATATTCGGGAAAAGATGAACCGCGATTATATTACGGCCAAGTACGGGTTTGACCGGGAGGGTATCACAATTGTGGAGCCGTCGGTGGACGGCGATTACCGCGCGGTGCAGGGAAACGCCGGTGAGTTTATGTCGCTGGTGACCTTTGTGAGAGATCATGATCTTTCAGATTCGTCGAATTATGAATATGTCAAAAGCCAGTTGGATATCGAAAATTATATCGATACCATTCTGGTTCATGTCATTGTGGGGAACAAAGATACCGGCAACATCAAATTCTGGAAGCCGGGCGAGGACGGTGAGAAATGGCGGGCGTTTTTGTTCGACTGCGACCGAGCCGCCTATTACCCCACGGTCAACCATCTGGCGCAGATTACCAACATTGAAGGGCACGGGTCGGGCAACCTGTTTGATACGTCTCTCCTGCGCGGGCTCTTAGAAAACAAAGAGTTTTCCGACCAGTTCTGCCAACGCGCGGTGGAGCTGATCGATACCCTGTATTCGCCGGAATTCTCAACGGCTTACTACAATTATCTGGCCGACAATATCGCGGCCGAGATGGAGAACAACCTGGCTATATGGTGGCAGTACGCATACAATGACGCCACCCCGACCAGCGATTTCGGCAGCAAACCGAAAGACAAGGCAAGGGCCAGATTGTTTATTCAGGACGAGCAAAATCGGCATAGAACATTTTTAAAAACCAGACAGACCTACATACTGGGCTTTTTTAAGTCCTACTTCAATCTGTCGGACAGTGATATCGAAAAAATGCGGAAAGAAAACAAATCCGAAAACAACGCGCCCACCCAAATCTACAACCAGCTTATGGCGTCGGGCAGTCTTGAAGCGGCCATCGCGCTGGCCAATACGCTGGATACATCGCATCTGGCCGATTCAGAGTGAGTACCGCGCTGTCCGTTTACGAGAGCTTTTCCTGCCACATCGAAAGAAGACAGCCTA
>CALMFG010000097.1 GCA_937863465.1 uncultured Clostridia bacterium | reverse complement strand
GCAATTTTGGGATTCAGCGCTTCACAAAGCAGTAATGGCGCGGCTGAAAAACAAATGCAGCTGGCGGCAAGCGAATATGCCGAAGCGTCTGCCATGGATGATGACAGCCCAGCCCTGCAAATGCAAACCTACATGGCCAGTTATCAGGAACTGCTGTATGGGCTGGTGAGTGAAAATGTTTCAATATATGACAGTTTATTTGAAAGCACTGAAGACACAGACGGCGATAAAGTACCCGACGGAACTGAATGGCTGAATAAGATGAATCCATATTGTTCCGATACGGATACGGATGGGCTGGACGACTATTTTGAGTTCCTTTTCTATCCCGCCTTATCCCCCTTGCTAAACGATTCCGATCAGGACGGTACCCGTGATATAAACGAAGATTTGGACGATGACGGTCTTAGCAACAGCGAAGAAATAGCCCGGGGAACTGAACTTACGATTCCGGATACCGACGGAGACGGTCTGGAGGATGGATTGGAGGTCTCCAGATTTAATTCAAACCCTACACTTTATGACTCTGACGGCGACGCACTCAGCGATGGGGACGAGTATGTGCTGCATCTTAACCCCAACAGTCAAGATACGGATGAAGATGGCATATCCGACAACTTGGAGATGTCCAGCCAGAGCACAACAAGCTATATTTCCGACAGCACAATCCCGGAAATATTATCCGTTACTGTCAGTTTTGAAGGCAATGGCAATATTGAAAGTACGACGGGTATCTTGACGCGCAAACCGATCAATCAGGAGAAGTTGCGAACAAAGGGTTTAGTGGGTACGCCAATCGATATTGAAACCAGTTCGTCTTTTGAAACAGCCGCCATTACATTTTGCTACGATGATGCGGAATTAGGGGAGACGGATGAAAACGATCTGGTGATTATCTGGTACGATGAAGAAAATCAAAAATGTGTGACCACAGATTCACATGTGGACACGGTGAATAACACCGTCACGTTCGAAACAAGTCATTTCAGCACCTATTTCCTTTTCGACAGCAGTATGCCGGTGATATCCCCTCTCTTAATTACATTTCCAGGCGCGCCGGGGCGTGCAGACGTCGAAGTGATATTTACGTTGGACAGTGCCGGTATTATGAAAACGAGTGATCCGGATGATTTGCGCAAATTATCGGCGTGCGCATTTGTGGATGCGCTTTCAGCGGACGATTATGCCGGTTTGGTCGATTGCGACATGTGGTACGGCCCAACGGTAGGGATTGGCCTGACGCATAACATGACGGCGGTAAAAACCGTGATTAACCGTCTTAATTCTGCAGGATCAACCAATCTATATAACAACATGCTTTCAAGCAGAAATTCTATCAGATCTGCACATGATAGTGGCGCGATTACAGATACGGATCACAAAAAAGCGATTATCATGCTAAAAGGCGCAGGCGGAATTTATCATGACCAGATGATCTATGACGCACTGTACCAGGAAGCCAGATATGCCAAGAATTATGGAATTGTCTATTATACAATTTCTTTGTGCGATGCAAATGAAACCGATAAAATGATCATGTCTAAGATTGCAAATGATACAGGGGGAAAGTATTATGTTGCAACGTCTGCGGAAGAGCTGCCTGTTATTTTTGAACTGATTCTATACGAGTTACTGGGGACAGGATATATTTATGAAATCGACATCGACGGGGATGGAATTCCTGATGTCGGGACGGGTTACGACAACGCTTTTTGGAGCTATTACGGCGATGATTATATCGCCGGCAACCTCTCCAATGAAGATATTTTAAAGTTGCTCGGACTGCAGGACGAATGTGCTTCCGGGTTTGAACCAATCAATTTCAATATCGGCGGGTTCTTTATTCAGACTGAGGATTCGGCCTTTTCATCGCTGCCGGGCTTACCGAGCAGCATCACGCGAACGTACAATACACTTTCTGATGAGGATGACGGTCCGTTTGGCGCGGGATGGATGTCCGATTACATCATGCACCTTAAGCTTTATGATACAGGCGAAATTGGGCTCATTAACCCAGACGGGCATCTGTCTGTTTTCCGGCGCAACAGCGACGGAACCTTTAAAAACGATGCAGCTGAGCGGCAGTCTTTAACGGTTGAAAACGGCGATTATGTCGTGACCAACTACGATAACAGCCGTTATATCTTCTCCAGCAAGGGGTATTTGGCGCGGATTGAAAGCGCCAATGGGAACACGGATACGGTAGTCTATGATTCCAAGGGGTTAATTAAGAAAATATCCCTGTCTGACGGCCGCGAAATTGGGTTTAATCTGGACAAGAACGGGCATATCACTTCCATAGTATTACCGGATGGCACAAAACTGAAGTATACCTATTCGGACAACGCTTTGACCAAGTTCACAGACGCGGCAGGCAACGAAACCCAATACGTCTATGATGAACAGGGACGCATGATTGAGTGGTACGATGCGGATGGAAAACGGCAGGTTAAGAATGTTTATGATGACCAAAATCGCGTGGCTGAGCAATGGGACGCAAAAGACAGCTATTACAGCCTGGCTTACTTTGATGGGTACACCGAAACGACCGATGCGGAAGGCATTAAAAATACGTTTTATTATGATGACCAGGGGCGCAGCACAAAATTGGTGGACAGCGAAGGCAATGAGCAGAGCTTTTCGTATAATGAATTCAATCTGGTCACCCAGTACACCGATGAAGTGGGGAAGACGATATCTTATGAGTATGATAAAGATGGGAATCTGACGAAAGAAACGCATTCGGATGGAAGGGTACGGGAATTCAAATATGATGATGAAAAACGCCTGACCGCCCAAAGTGACTTTATGGGGAACTGGACGACGTATGCGTATGATGATGCGGGCAATATGACCAAACAGACCAATCCGGATGGAAGTGTCTATTCGTATGCGTATAATGATAGCAGCCAGCTCTCCGAAGAAAATGGACCATTGGGGTATGCGTATCAGTACAACTATGACGGGACGGATTTGGTTGAAATCACGGACGCGAATGGCGGAGTCACCCAGTATGAATATGATGACGCGGGTAATGTCATCCGGGCTGTTGACCCAGAAGGGCAAGTCACGCGGTTTACTTATGATGCAAACAACCAGATGATTCAAACCGCGATGGCGGATGGCACCACATTGCGGTTTGAATATGATGA
>CALMFG010000096.1 GCA_937863465.1 uncultured Clostridia bacterium | reverse complement strand
ATCCAACCGGAGCTTGACCGTCGCCAGCGCATCCAGTGCCGTCATCACCATCGCTGAAGCGCTGTCTTCGGACGAAGCCGCGGCTCTAGCCGAAAGGCAGGTCATCTTAAACGGCGAAGTCTTCGGCGTGGTTTCGGCCGCGGCCGGCGCCGCCGGCGACGCCGCCATTACACTGGATGCTGCGCCAGCCGCAGCTCCTGCGGCCGCCAACGTCATCTACCCCGGCGAAGCCGGTGCGGCAGGCGTCAGCGTCGCTTCCACGCTGGTTTTTGGCAAGAACGCCTATGGCGTCATCGCGCTGGAAAGCGGCAACCTGCACAGCATCATCAAGCCCAAGGGCTCAGCAGGAACTTCCGACCCGTTGGACCAGATTTCCACCATCGGCTGGAAGGTGGATGGTTTTGCGGCCAAGGTACTGCAGCCGCTCTGGCTCTTACGCATCGAGCACGGCATCAGCGAGTAAACTTTCATTCATTTCCTCTTTTTTTCAGGAGCGGGTCAATCCCGCTCCTGTTTTATTTTTTCTCATATTTTTATGTAATCATTAGACATCACAAAAAATGTGCTATATAATATTATTTAGAAGTAGTCGCTTTTATTTCGCGAAATTATAAAAATATGGAGGCTTTCTGAAATGAGATTATCTCAACCGAAAAAAATTGTATTCAACATCTGCCTGACTATTGCATTCGTCGCTTTGTGCTCCTTTGTGCTGTGGATTGTTGTTGGCATGGCCACAAACCTGTGGCTGGGCATTCTGTCTTGGGCGCTGATGACCATTTCTTTTGGTCTGTTAACCCTCAGTGTTGCCGCAAAGGGCATCTAACTTCTTTTTAGCACAAACTGATTAGGCCATGTTCATCATGGCTTTTTTTAATTAAACAACAAGAGCCATCCAATTACCCTCACACGGATGGCTCTTGCTTATCCTCATAAAGCGTGACGTGCCAAAACGCTGCGCCGCGCTTTCATTCCGATTCACTCTTCTTTTCCTTTTGTAAGACAATTCTACACCTGAGCGCCGGGATAGTCAAAATAAGAAAGTATTACGAAAACCTCTTGTTCTGTATGTTTCTTCCTGTTTATGTCATTCCCGTGTAACAATCGCATCATTCCTGTAAAAAAAAGAAGCCCGGACGGCGAAAACTCGCGCCCCGGGCTTCTTCTATTCACTATTTGTCCAGCACAATCATGGCCAGCACCACCAGATCCGTGTCGTGGTTGTTGGCCAGCGCGTGCGGCGCGTTCCCATCCGTGATGGCCACGTCGCCAGCATTCAGCAGTTTCTCCACGCCGCCGTCCAGCACCGTCGCGGTTCCGCTCAAGATATAGAATATCTCCGCTTCGCCTTCGTGTCCGTGCTGTCCCACCGAATCGCCCTTCTTCAGGGTCAGTTCGGATAGCAGTCGGGTTTTGCAGGGCATCGCTTCAGCCGGAACCAGATCCCGAAAAAACACCGATCCCCCACCGCCGCGCATGGCCTGCCGCACCTGAGTCGGCCGCTCACCTTTTTTGATTATCATCCCTTTTCCTCACTTCTGTCAGTCGTGCACCACCAAAGCCAGCACCACCAGATCTTCAAGACCCAGGTTCTTCATTCCGTGCATCGTACCGGCCGGCAGCACCACCGTGTCTCCCGGCGCCATCTCAACTTCCTCGCTGCCGTCGCGTACCCACCCTTGTCCGCTGATGCAGTGATACACTTCGTCTTCGTCCGCATGACTGTGGTATCCCACCGACTCACCCGGTTTCAGTGTTAAGAAAGACAGTATCCTTATGTTTTTGGGTAAAGTTTCGGGTGTTGCCAGGTCATGCATCTGAAGCTCTCCGTCGCCGCCTCGAACGTTTTTCACCATTCGTATCGGACGTCCGCTTGCCGTAATCAGCATGTCGCTCACTCCCTTACTTTTTTATTTAAATATCGTCTTCCACGCGAATCAGCGAATCGACTTGAATGACACCGTCGAGCGCTTTAATCGCTTCAATTGTCTGTTTAACGCTCTGCTCTTTGGCCAGATGCGTCACGATGCGCAGCGGCACCTGATCCTCTCTCTGTCCGGTCTGGATGACTGACTGGATGGACACCATATGCTGCCCGAATACGGCGGCCAGACTGGCCAGCACGCCCGGACGGTCATGGACCGAAACACGGATATAGTAACCGCATTCCCAGTCGTTCTTAAAGTTAAGGCACTTGGGCGTTTCATAGGTGTTTTCAAATGTGGTGTACTTAAAGTTCGCAGGGTTAGTCGCGCTGATGATATCGCTGACCGCCGCAGAAGCCGTCGGCATCCTGCCCGCACCCTGACCATACAGCATGAGACCGCCCACCGCCGAGCCTTTGATAAACACCGCGTTGTACGCACCGTTCACCGATGCCAGCGGATGTGTTTTTTTGATCATGGTGGGGTGCACCCGCACCTCAATCGTCTCTCCATTTTTCTTGCCAATCGCCAAAAGCTTAATCACATATCCCAGCTCTTTAGCGTAGTCGATATCGATCGGCGAAATGCCCGAGATGCCTTCCACATAGATTTTTTCTACCGGTACCTTGGCATGGAAAGCCAGTGAGGCCAGAATGGAAAGCTTATAGGTCGCGTCGTACCCTTCCACGTCGTTGGTCGGGTCGGGTTCGGCATATCCCAGTTTTTTAGCATCGTTCAGCGCGGCTTCGTAGGTCAGCCCTTCGTCGGTCATCCGGCTTAGAATATAGTTGGTCGTCCCGTTGATGATGCCGTAAATCGATTCAATGTCATTGCCCTGCATCGAGGTCCAAAGCGTCTTCAGTATCGGAATGCCGCCGGCCACACTGGGCTCAAAGAACAGCCCCACGCCGTTTTCTTTGGCCGCCCGGTTCAGGTCGGGCCAGTGCTTGGCGATGACCTCCTTGTTGGCGGTCACCACGCTCTTGCCTTTTTTCATGCATTCAATCATGTATTCCTTGGCGGGATGGATGCCCCCCATGAATTCGGCCACAATCTCAATTTCATCGTCATCCAAAATCACGTTGAAATCATCGGTCAGCAGACTTTTGGGGAAATCCAAATCGCGCGGCTTGTTGACGTCGCGCACCAAAACATACTTAATCTCGCACGCCAGACCCTCGCGGTGTCCGATGCTGGCTTTGTCTTCGTTTAAAATGCGGTATACGCCGCCGCCCACATTGCCGATACCCAGCAACGCAATCTTCACTGTCTTCACGTTATTCACCCTTGTTCTTATGGTACAAAATATTGAGTCCCGTCAACGTCAGCAGACGGTCAATCTCGTCAAAGTGCCGCGATTCCCCGTCAATCATATAGCTCATACCGCCGGTGGCAATCACCTTGGTATTCACGCCCAGTTCTTTTTTCATCCGCCGGATGATATGCTCCACCTGACCGATAAAGCCGTAGATTAAGCCGGCCTGCATGCCCGATACCGTCGTTTTTCCGATAACGCTGTCCGGCATTTGCAGCTCCACTCTTGGCAGCTTCGCCGCATTCAGTGTCAGCGCCTCGGCTGAAATTTTCAGACCCGGACAGATGGCCCCGCCCAGGAAATCGCCCTTTTCGTTGATGACGCCGAAGGTGGTCGCCGTTCCAAAGTCCACCACAATCACCGGCCCGCCATACCGTTCAAACGCCGCCACCGCGTTGACGATGCGGTCGGCGCCCAGTTCTTTGGGATTGTCATACTTGATGTTGATGCCGGTCTTGATGCCCGGCGACACCAGCATGGGGTCGATGTTGAAATATATGTGGCACATATGAATCAGCGTGTAGTTGACCGACGGGATGACTGAGCTGATGATGATGCCCTGAATCTCGTCCGCGCTGTGTCCCAGGTGCCGGAAGAAATCCATCAGCATGATGCCGTATTCGTCGCTGGTCTGTTCCAGCTTGGTCGTCATGCGCCAGGAATTCAGCAGCTCCTCGCCCTGAAACAGTCCGCATTTGATGTTGGTGTTCCCCACGTCCAGTACAAAAACCATCGTATATTTATCCTTATCTATTTTCTTGTCTAATCGGCTGATCAACATATCCCAGTTTTTCCAGCACCGCCAGAATGGATCCGCAGAGGATGAAAGCCAGGATGGCTTCGGGTACGCCGTTAGAAAGCGCAATCGCGGTTAGAAATGCGCCGATCGCGCTGATTGTCGTGCCCATCTGTTGAGCCACCGCCGCAAAAGCCGGTTCACCGAGGAAGAGCACATAGACGCCGCCGAGAAAGAAAACCGTGTTGGTCAGTGAGCCCAGCATACCCGCGATGGCGTAGTTGATGCGTCCGCCCCAGCCGCGCCGGAAAAAAGCCGCCGCGGCGGCGATCAGACCCGCCGGAATCAGTAAGAACCAGTATTGATTGATGTCGATGAGGGCAATAGCCCCAAACAGCATAAACAGGCCCATCTGAATGTAAATTTCAAGTCTGCCGGCCAGCAGCCGGAAAAAACCAACCGTGACAAAAGGAATCAGCAGGCGGGGTATGAAGATGATGGCAATCGTCTTCCATACGCTGATGTCCATCAGCTGTACCCCCAGCCAATCGCCCGGATACCATACCTGAATCAGGGACGTGACGGCAAACGCCAAAGACAGGATCACACCCGACCTTAGGCCGAAAGCCAGCGCGCCGATGACCACCGGCACTACAATCCAGGTCATCTTGACTGCGCCGATAGGGATATATCCCAGCATCGGCACAAAACCGGCTATCAGAATCAATGCCAAAAGCATTGCCGTGCCGGTCAGCTTGAAATGTTTAGATCTCATTTTACCTCCGTTCAAGTTCTGCTTTGCAGATACCTGACAAAATTAGATTTATATTCCGGCGGCTTCTTTCGCAAGTACGATTTGATAACCTCAATATCGCCTTAAGCCACCATCTATATTATATCAATAATGGGGTCCTGCCGCAATCTTTCGCGCACATCGGCGCCAAAAACGCGTTTCCCCGGTTCAAAATCCCGTTTTTTTAGACAAAGTGCCGAACCAGATCCTCCATGGTCTCCCGCTCGCGTATCAACCGGTCGTTGCCTTCCGTGTCGATCAGCACTTCGGCAGGTCTAAGCCGGCAGTTGTAATTGGAAGCCATCGCAAAGCCATAAGCGCCGGTATCCTTCATCACCACCACATCCCCCACTTCAGCCTTTTTCATCATCCGCTCCTTGGCCAGAAGGTCGCCGGATTCACAGATGTTGCCGCAGACATACGCAATCTCACATTCCTCGGTGTCGTGCTTTTTGGCCACATCAATATGGTGGTAGGAATTATACAACACCGGCCGCATGATGACGTTAAAGCCGATATCCGTACCGACATACCGTCTGCCGTAGTTGTCCTTGATGCTGTGGATGCGTCCCAAAAGCGCACTGCTCTCGGCTACAATATAGCGTCCCGGCTCAATTTTAAACATGATGTTTTTGTTATCATATTCGGCCAGAAATTCGTCCAAAATTGTGTCGAGCATATCCGCCATCACTTTTAAATCCAGCCGATGCGTCTCTTCGTAAGGAATGCCGAATCCACCGCCAAAGTCCACAAACGAAAGCCCTGGAAACTGTTTAACAATGTCCAGCAGCGCCTTTGCTCCATCACCATATTCGTCCGGCCGTAAGAAAAATGACCCGATATGCTGATTGATGCCGACAAGTTTGAGATCATACTTTTTGAGCATCGCCTTCACCTCGGGCACATATTCCTTCTGTACGGCAAACTTGGTCTTTTTGCCGCCGGTGACCACCTTTTCGTGGTGGCCGGCGCCCACGCCCGAATTAAACCGAATAGCCACCCGCTGTCCGGGGAAGTTCTGCCCGAACGATTCCAGCTGGGAGAGCGAATCCACGCTGACAAGAATTCCGCGGTCCACCGCGTATTTCATCTCTTCCACCGAAACATTGTTGCCGATGTAGAAAATCTCGCTGGGCTTGAACCCTGCCAATTCCTCAATGTAGATTTCGCCCGGCGACATCGCGTCCACCAAAAGGCCCTCTTCGCGCACAATCTTGAGCAGTTCCAGATTGGTGTTTGCCTTAGCCGAATAGTTCACCTTAAAATTCCGGCCGGGCAGCAGATTCGCCAGCTCGCGGCAGCGCGTGCGCAGGATGGTTTCGTCGTACACATACAGCGGCGTGCCATACTTCTCGGCCAGCGCCAAAGCTTTCTCTTGCGTCATAATCATCGATTTATACCTCAAAAAAAATTTTTCTTTTTTAAAGAATTCCCACAAATTTGAATCCCGAAATCAGATAATAGATCCCGAATCCAACCAGCGCCAGACTCAAGACCAGCGCCAGGCCGCGGTAGGCTTTCATGTTCAAATAACCTTTGGACTTATGTACCGCACCCGAAACCAGCACATACCACGAAAAGTCGGCCGCAAAGTGCCCCAGCGCAAAGACGACAACGCCTAAGTACCCAAACGCCGCATGCGCCTTAAACAGCAATGCCAGACCGATGGTCACCCACCAGATGATGAAATACGGGTTGGCCGCCGAAACCAGACCGCCCGCCACAATCAGCTTCCCGTCGCTGTCCGCTTTCGCCGCCTCGTCCACCGAGATATTCAGCTTTTTCTGCGCCACTTCCAAAACACCGCTGACGCCGAAAAATACCATCAGCGCGCCGCCCGCAAACGCGATGATGATGCTCATCAGTTGAGATTCCAGAACGGAAGACAGCCCGAGGAAGATCAGCACGATGAGAAGCGTTTCCAGAATCGCGTGACCGACGATGGTCAGCGCACCCACCTTGATGCCTTTTTTCAGGCTCTGGTTGATGACGTACGTCAAAAGTGCGCCGGGCATCACCGCCCCGCTGTACCCCACTACCAAAGCATTGAAAAATATGCCGATCATGGCCAGCCTCTTCGTCGAAACGCGTTTTTATTGCCAACAACTATACCACACTCCGAATAAATATTCAAGGTTAGCATGCGCTAATTTTCTATTTTTCCCGAAATCTCCGCACCGATCCGCAAAAAAAGGAGCCCCGCGTCCTGCGCAGGCTCCCTTTGCTCTGTCTTCTGTTTCTTTCGGCTAGTTTCTGCCCCGGATGTTCTTGTTCTTCAGGATAACCACCAGCAGCACAGCCACCACTGCAATCAGGACCGCGATGACCACCAGCAGGACAATGGTCATGGCCGCCGAAGTGCCCAGCCATCCGTTCCCGCTCGATTCCTGCGGCTTGGGGCTGGGGTTGCCCGCATCAGGCGTTACGCTGACTTCGGGCGCCGGAGTTGCCGTCGGTACCGGTGTGGGTGTGGGTGAAGGCGTCGGTGACGGTGTCGGATACGGGTTCGAATAAATCACCGATTCCGGATTCTCAATCAACGCAGGCCCCGTGCTGTTCAGCGTGGCCACCACATGCGTGTAAGACCGGATTTTAAAATCACCGAACTGAGGCAGGTTATAGGTCGGGCTGACTTCCACCTGATACGGCGTGCCCGCCACCGCGTCAATCTGGATTGAACGTTTGGAAGCGCCGGTCTCGGTGATATACTCCCCGCTGATCAGCACCGAATATCCGGCCACCGATGCGGTTGTTCCGTCATAAAACGTGATATCGTCAATACCGTCCCATTCCACCACCAGCTTGCCGCCGGATGTATAGTAGGTCAGGTTCTGCAGCCGTCCAAGCTGCCGGAACGCCAGATACTCGCCGCTGACGGCAGCGCTCATCTTGTCGATATCAATGCGGTCTCTCGTCCCTTCCTGTAAATCCAGAAAGTTGTAGTCGATATTCAGGTTGACCAGCTTCATATCCAGCAATGTCGAAGGAAACTCATCCAGCCGGTTGGCCGACAGGTCCAGGCTTTCCAGCGACGTCATTTCGCTTAAGACGTCCGATACCAGCCGGATTTTTGATGCCGAAAGGTTCAGGCTTTTTAAATTGGGGATGTCCGCCACTTCTTTGGGCACGCTGTATCGCTTTTCGTTTCGGGACAGGTTCAGGCTCTGAAGGTTGACCAGTTTGTCCATATCGGAGGACATGGTCTCAATATCATTCCCCGACAGGTCAATGTCCGTCGCGCCGGTCAAATACTCAATCCCGCGGATGTCCTTAATTCCGCGGTCGGATAGGTCAATCTCCCCGGTCAGTGTCGCCAGTTCGGAAGGCTTCAGTTCGGCCGAGTCGCTTTTCTGGAGCAATTCTCTCAGTGCGCTTTTCAGTTTGGCGTCAGGTATGCTGGCGTCTTCTTCAGCGAATGCCGCCAAAGGAATGGCCACGATGACGCAGAACGCCAAAAGTACCGCAATCGCTCTCCTTATTTTCATGATATCAAACTCCTTAAAATATAATAAACTTTGTATTTGTTAAAACAGCTCGCTTCTTTGTTGCGTATATTATACCATATTCCCCCACTCATCTCGATTTTTTATTCGAATTTTAAAGGCCTTAAGCTTTTCTAAGCTTAAGGCCCGTGTTGTTTCACACATGGGTTTTTTGGTTATTTCTTCTTTTTGACCGTCGGTTGTTTTTCCTCCGGCTTTTGCTTCAGGAAAACCACCAGCATGGTGGCCAGCCCCGCCGCCAGCAGAATCGCAACGCCCAAGAGAATCAGCGTCACCATGTTAAACTGACTGAGCGGGCCGTCCGTGTTTTTGTCGGTATCGGTTTCGGTCGGGGCCGTCAGACTCTCGGTCGCCACCGCGCCGACGGACGCCACAGGCTCATCATTCGGTTTTTGCAGAACGACCGGCTCAGGGTTGTCCGATATGCTCGGTCCGTCTTCGCCGTAGATGGCGTTGATGGTTGTATAATACCGAAGCGCGAAGTCTTCAAATCCCTCAACCTGATAATCCGGGCTGACCGAAATATCATAGTCGCCGTCCTTTAAAAATCCTAAATCATATTCGGTTTCGTCCGGGCCTACCGTCTCCTGAAAAACGCCGTCCAGCAGAATGGAATATCCCGCCACTTCGGCCGTAGTTCCGTCGTAGAACGGCACGTCGTACGCCTTGCTCCATTTCACAACCATATCGCCGTTATCCGTCACATAGGTAATCTTGGGCAGCGCAATCAGCTGCTTATAGGCGTCAACCTGTCCCGAGACCTCCATGTTGTCCAGAATGTTGCGCGAGATTGTGCCTTCGTTTAAATCAATGAAATTATAATTGCAGTTGAAACTGGCAAGGTGCAGGTAAATCATGCGGTTGTTCAGTTCGGCAAAGCGGTTGCCCGAGATATCCAGATTGCGCAAATTTGCCATCTCTTGAATCCGGTTGGGCAATGTTTTCAGCTTGTTGCCCTTCAAAATCAGGGTCTCCAGATTGGGCGCGTCAGCAATCCCGGACGGCAGCTCATACATGTCGTTGAAGCTTAAATCCAGTGATTTTAGGTTCTCCATTTGCGCCAGATTCGAAGGCAAAGTCGCAATGGCGTTATTGCTGAAGTTGAAGCTCTCCACATTGACAAAGTACTCCAGGCCCCTTAGGTCGGTGATGCCGAGACCGGAAAAGTCCATCTCGCCGGTATATTCGGCCAGCTCCGAAGGATAAATCTCGTCATACACCCCCTTGTTCATCATCCCGCGCAAAGCATCTTTCAGCTCCACGCTCGCGATTTTTGCCGGTTCTTCCGCCGCGGCAAATACGGTCATTGGTAAGGTAAGCACCAATAAAAGAATAAAAATAAAAAGAATAAGTCCGTTGTGTTTCATCATTACCTTTTTGCTCCTTTCATATGTTTGATTTTTTGTATGAAACAACATGTATATATTAACACAATATGGTTATGATAAACAGCATAACCTTTGTTTTTGTTGAGAAACTTCAAAGCGTACCGGTCGAGATTATAGCACTTTTTTCAGATTTTGGGAACAAAAAAAGAACCTCATGAAAGGTTCTTTATCCCGTCGGTCGTCTAGCGCGCCATCATCCATCCTAAAATATAATACAGAGCCATGATGAACCCGATAAACAGGAAGGTATACAGGACCATCAGAAAAAGCCGCTTATAATCGGTCGGCACTTTGGCTTCGCTTTTTGGCTTATCAATGAGCACCGTCTCGCATTTTTTGCAGAATTCGGCCTTTTCGGAATACTCCAGCCCACAAACCGGACATACTTTGATATTTTTTTCTTCCGTCATATTGTTTTCAGCCATATTCATTTACTGCCTGCCTTCTTTGATTTTTCTGTATTTCTGTTTGAAAAATTCCTCAATCTGCGGGCCGTACTTCATGGCCATCGCAAAGATGCCGAGCGTACCTGCTCCGATGAGAATCCAGCCCCAAACGGGGATCGATATCACACTGGCCCCGATCAGCGAAGAGCCGATAGTGCCAAAGGGGCGCGTCAGCAGCACCAGCAGAACGAATTCCTTGGTCTTAATCGGCGTCAATCCGGCGATGAGGCAGACCGTGTCGTCCGGGAAAAACGGAAACAGAAAGATGAGAATCAGCGCCAGCCGCTGCCGCGTCGACAGCTCCAGCAGATATTTATCCACGGTTTCTTCTTTGACCAGCTTGATGACCAGCGGACGTCCGTAGGCCTTGGCCAGCCAAAAACAGATCATGGAACCGATGAATATTCCCACAATCGAAATGCTCACGCTTTTCCAAAACCCAAACAGCACGCCGCCGACAATAGTGGTGACATTGCCCGGGATGGGGGTGATGACCACCTGCGCAACCTGCAGCAGCAGGAACGCCAGCGGCGCCCAGATGCCGTATCCTTTAATCCAGGCCTGAATTTGTTCCCGTGAAGAGAAAAACTCAATGAGTCCCAGTGACTTAATCAAAAAATAGATGCCAAGCACCACGATGACGATGACTGCGCCCGTCAAAACCAGCCGCCATTTTCGCTTTTTATCATCCGTCTGCCCTGTTTCGGCCGGCTTTATTTCTTTCTCCATACTGCTCCCTGTTCTATTTAAATTTGACCGCCGTACCGTAGACCAGCACCTCGGCCGCGCCCTGCATCACGCTGCTGGACGCATAGCGGATATTGATGACCCCGTCCGCACCTAAGCTTTCGGCTTCCTCAACCATTCTTTTTGTCGCAATCGCACGCGCTTCGTTGATCATCTCACTGTATGCGGTCAGTTCGCCGCCCACGATGGTCTTAAGACCGCTCATGATGTCTTTGCCAAGGTTTTTGGATTGAATGGTGGAACCCTTCACAATCTGAATTGTGGTCAGTTCTTTGCCTGTGATAAAATCCGTATTGACTAAAATCATTTTCTTCTCCTCCTTGTTGGTAAACGCCCTATCTGCGACTGTTTCTGGTGACTGCTCCAATGATCGCTCCAACAATCATGATGGTCACCAGGCCAATCACCGCAATAATATATACCATCATCTGTCCCCTTCCGGTTCTAGTATTTCTTCAAATCGTCCGGGTCCTCGTGCTTAATCTCCAGGTATCTGGCCCGCAGTGTGGCGACCATGGCGGCAGCCAAAGCCAGAACCACGACGATGTAGATAATCATCACCACCGGGGTCTTGAACGCTCCCACAAAGAGAAACAGGTAAGCACTCATGAGTCCCAAAAACAGCACACCGAATATCAGCGACGCAATAAACTTCTTCATCGTCTTATCCTCCATCCTACAGCTCGCCGGGCATCGTCGATACGGGGGATACAATCGGCTTTCCGTCCGAACCCACCAGCACCGTCAGCCCGCCCGCATAGCCTTCCGATACAAACAGGTAATTCACACCCGTTTCCTTATCGATGAGTATCTTCTGACTCAGCATTCCGCTTGTTGTTCCTTTGTAGATGACATCAAACCGTTTTTCTTTTTTCATTCTCATTCCACCTATTCTTCCGGGTTAAAATATGCGTATATGGTTTTTGCCACATTCCTGGGTATTCCCTTCACCGCTTCCAGGTCTTCCTGTCTGGCTTCGCGAATCATATCCACCGAGCCAAAGGCCCGTAAAAGCGCCAGCTTGCGCTCAAACCCGATTCCGGCAATGTCGTCCAGCTCGGATCGAATCGTGCGCTTTTCCCGTAAGTTCCGATGGAAGGTGATGGCGAATCGGTGTGCTTCGTCTCGGATACGCTGAAGCAGTTTCAGCGCCTCGTCGTCCTTGTCGATGATGATTGGCTCGCTCTGTCCGGGCAGAAAAATCTCCTCTTCCCGCTTGGCCAGACCGATCATCGGAATCTTAAGGCCGAATCCGTCCATGATTTCCACCGCCGATGAAAGCTGTCCCTTGCCACCGTCCACGACGATGAGCTGGGGCAGAACGCCGAACCCGCTTTGCGGTTCTGCGCCTTCGGCCGTACCCGCTTCATACTCGGCTTTTCCGCGCGCCAGCCTGCGGCTCAGCACTTCCTGCATGCTCGCAAAATCGTCCGAACCGACCACCGTCTTAATCTTGAACTTGCGGTATTCCTTATAGTTCGGCTTGCCGTTTTCAAACACCACCATGGATGCGGTTTTGTCCGTTCCTTGCGTGTTGGATATATCGTAACATTCAATCCGTTTAATTTCAAACGGTATTCCTAAGCGATTTTGGAGACGCGCGCTGGCGCCCACCGTCCGGCTGTGTTCCCGCATCCGCTCACGCAGGTTGCGCTGAAGGCTTTCCTCGGCGTTTTCGGTCGCCATCATCAGCAGCTTCTTGTTTTCGCCCTTCTGCGGCACCAGCACCGAAACCTTGCTTCCCCGTTTTTCAGAGAGCCACTCTTCAATCAAATCTTTCTCGGCGGGCAGGATGTTAACGAACACGCGCTTGCCGATATCCGGGATTGAGGCGTAATGCTGTTTGATGCCGTAATCCACCACCGCGCGCGCATCCTCATCGGTGAAGGACAGAAAGTATTTCTGTGTTTGGCTGATGGTTCCTTTACGAAGAAAGAAGCATTGCAGAACGGCCGCGTTTTCGGAAACGGCCACGCCGATGATATCTCGCTCGGATAAATCGGTGCTTCCCACCTTTTGCTTCTCCATCATCGACTTCACGGCCGCAATTTTGTCACGCAGGTTGGCCGCTTTTTCATACTCGGTTTTTTCGCTGGCCTCGGTCATCTTCCGGGTCAGTTGTTCCACAACGGGTTTATATTCGCCTTTGAGGAAATCCAGCGCCTTGTCCAAATTTTTGGCATACGCTTCGTCATCCACATATCCCGCGCAGGGCGCGAGGCAGGTGCCCATCTGGTAATAAAGGCAGGGGCGGTCTTTCTTGACGGACGCCGGCGTGATGGTTTTATTGCATTGGCGTAAAGGGTACAGGGTATACAGCGCGCTCAAGGCTTCGCGCACCTCATAGGCCGAGGTGTACGGCCCAAAGTATTTGCTGCCGTCCACGTCCAGCTGGCGCACCACCTCCAGCCTCGGGAACCGCACGGTCGTGTCCAGCTTGATGTAAGGATACCCCTTCCCATCGGTCATCATGATGTTGTAGTACGGGTCGTACTCCTTAATCAGCGAGCATTCCAAAACCAGCGCTTCCACCTCGGTTTGGGTGGTCACATAGTCCATGTCGCATATACGCTCAACCAGTGCACGCGTCTTGGCGTCCTTGGCCGCAATATTTTCAAAGTAGTTTTTGACGCGTTTCTTTAAGTTTTTGGCTTTGCCGACATAGATTACCGTGCCGGCCTCATCTTTCATCAGGTAAACGCCCGGCTTGTCAGGCAATGCGTCCAGCTTGGCGACCAGATGGGTATCCGACAGGCGTTTCATCGTCTGCCCCGCTTCATCAGGAATTTCCGAACCCGATCGTCGTAGAAAACCGCCAGCTTGGAAAAGATATAATCATAGGCCACAAAGACCACCTGTGCAAGCACCATAAACACCCAGAAGTTGTCTTTCAGCGCGTCGGGGATATCGGTTAAAAACATGTTCTTGGCCAAAAAATAATTGAGAATTAATCCAATGTTGAACACCATGAGCTTTAAGACAAAAGCCAAAAACTTGTCCTTGATGCGTTCAATGTGAAATTTCGCGATACCGTAGTATCCAAAGAAAAGAACGTAAGGGATAATCAAGAGAATGTTCGGCAGAATCAGCAGAGACACCAGACTGACGCCGAAAAAAAGCACCAGCGCGTAGGCCGTGCGCTGTTCCATGCACAACGCAAAAGAGAACAGCGAAGCCACGGCATACATCGACAGCCGTGCGGTGGGCAGAATGCCCGCCAGATATATGAACAGCAGCGTAAACGCCGCCATCATGCTGGTCAGTGACAGCGTATAGCTGTCCGAATCCATCCTCGCCATCGTTCACCCTCTAACAGCAGGAAATCAAATCGCCGCCCATGCATTCGCAGCAGCAATCCGCGCAAAGCGCACTGGAACAGCAGGAGCAGGCATCCATGCCGCCCGTCCCGTTGCCGTAGTAACTCTGATACTGCCGGTTGCCGCTGAACATCGCGTTATACGCCTGCTGATATTCCATATTGGAAGGCGCCATATCGGTCGCTTTCTTAAAATGCTCTTTCGCTCCGTCCGCCCATCCGCGCCGCATGGCGATAACACCTTTTAAGTAGTGCCATTCGGCGGTCTGGTTGCTCATCGCGTCCAGCTCCCGTTCGGCCTGGTTCAGCTGGCCCATCTGAATCATCATCCGGATGCGCGAAAAATTGGCCCCGGCCGCCGACCCGTATGCGTTGTAGGTATATCCCCCGCCGCCCGTATTCGTGTTTCCGGTGCCGCCATTTTTGCGCATATTCGTAATCTCGTCATACGCTTTGTTGATGGTCCGAAGTTTTTCGTCCGCCAGATCCTTTAAGTCGCTGTCGCGGTACTTGTCCGGGTGGTATTTTTTCACCAGATCCCGGTATGCTTTTTTAATCTCCTCATCAGACGCGTTTGCACTGACGCCCAACACACTGTACGGGTCCATTAAGCCTCCCTATCCGCCTTCGTTAAAATTTGCTCCGTCTTTTTCTTCAGTCCGGAATACATAATATTCGTTAAAATCGATTGATTTTTCTTCATGTTGATTAAGTCATATGCCGCCGCCGCTTCGCTTAATGAATAGTACAGATTAAACCGCACCTCTTCATTGATGCGTGCCCGAAAGGCCGCAGGGCCTTCACTTCTGTCGTACACGTATCGGTAGAGTAGCGGATTGTAGCACCGCTTTTTGATATCATTCTCCAAATCGTCCACTGCGTCGATGAGATACAGCCATCGCCCGACATGATAGCCCAGGTGCCGAAACGCGCGAATTTCCTTGTTGGCGCCCGCCACCACCAGATCGGACAACATGACGGCAAACACATCGGCCACCTTGTCCAGATTGGCTTCCTTCTCAGCTTCCATCACTTTAAGGCGCTTCAGCGCACCTTCAATGGTCTCGGCCGCTTCGGGAAAATCCCGCTTGGCTTTACGATATCCTCCGCCCAGCATCCATACCGCCGGCAGAAGGTACAGCTTCTTTTCATCCCGAATGTGATCCTTTAAACTGTTTTTCGCCAAAAGCACATTGATGGCCGCGGCATATTTTGCGTCCAGCGTATGCGCGATACATTTTTTTGTAAAGGGCGAAAACGCACAGGACTCCACGGTACAGGCTGGCGCCGTTTCCTCCAGCGAATCCAAAACCAGACTTAAAAAAGTGCAGTCATAGTTTAAAAACATCCGCGAAAAGAAAGTGTATTCTTTTTTCAAAGCCTTGCAGAGGCCGCAGTAATAGCTCTTGAATCGGTCAAATTCCCGTATTTTCAGCTCGGGCTTATCGGGAACGATATATCCAAACATATCTGTTTCCTGTATTCTTCTATTTATATTATCGCTACACATTATATCATCATCAAAAAGCACCCGCCAGCAAACAAAGTGTTAATAAGGCGCATTTCTCGTAAAAACCGGCGCTTTTTCGCTCGTTTTCGCCCGCATTACACTGTTCATAACTTTATGAACAAGGTATAAATTAACCGTTAATATCGGCCAGTTTTCTTGCATGCCGGAATATTCTGTAATAGAATCAATAAAAGAAAACAAGGATAAAGGATTTTTAATTTTACAAAATGAAAAATCTCAAATATGCGTTTCTGGCCATACTCACCAGCATCATCGTTTTAATCCCCGCATTCGCATTTGCCGACAGCAAATTTGTCGAAGGCAGCATCGACGTCAATGATACGCCGCTGTATTTGCGTGCGGATATCACGTCCCCGGTGGTATGCAATCTTCCCGAAGGCACCAAGGTCGGCGTTTATGATGTACAGGGCGATTTCGCACGCATCATCTACGGCAACTATCGCGGCTATGTCAACCGCGATATGCTGTTTGTCCCCAGCGAAGACAGCTATGAGGCCTCAGCCTACTCCAACGTCAACGTGCGCAGAAGTCCGGGCACCTATTCGGATGTGCTGGTTCAAATTAAAGAAAACACGCCTGTCGAAATCCTCGATGTCCTTTCGGACTGGTATGAGGTCAAAATTCTGGCCAAAGACTGCGACAGCGATGCCGACGTCACCGGCTTTGTTTCCAAAGAATTCATCAAGATTATGCAGACCAACCAGCAGACCAGTCTGCTGAAGCTTGGCATGAGCGGATCCCAGATCAAGACCATGCAGAAAGAATTGAAGGTCCGAGGATTTCTGTCCTCGGGGGCTACCGGATACTACGGCCCTGCCACCAAACAGGCGGTTGCCGATTTCCAGGTCGCGGCCGATCTTTCGCCTGACGGTATCGCGGGTGCCGATACACTGGAACTTTTATATGGCGACAACGATATCAAAGCGGTGGTTTCCAGCGGCTCTTCCTCGAGCGGTTCGTCATCTTCCAGCAGCGGGGGAACCGGGGTCACGGTGGGTAACGGCGGCGGACGCATCCATTTTTCCTACCCCAGCACAGCGGTTCGCGCGCTGGTCGGCACGGTCTATTTAAGCAACTGGGATACCATCAATGCGAAGTGGCCCAAAGGCAAAACAGCCACGGTTACGGTCTGCGCGACTGGCGCACAGTTTAACGTTATCCGCGGCAACACCACCGCCCACGCGGACGTCACCCCCTGCACCACCACAGACACCGCCACCTTAAAAGCCGTCTACGGCGGAAAATGGAGCTGGGCGCGTTGTCCCATCTGGGTCACCATCGGCGGTACCACCTACGCAGCTTCGATGAACGGCTATCCGCATGGTGACGACTATTGCCCCAGTTCAGGATTTGGCGGACAGTTCTGTATCCACTTCTACAAGTCCGGCGGCCATGCCAACGGCGGCGCCGAGGATGCGGACCATCAGGCGGCTGTAGCTTTCGCCTACAACGCGGCTCAATAAATAAGCGATATAAAAGACCAGCCAAGGCTGGTCTTTTTTTGTTTGCGCGATATCGTTAATCATCAATCGGCTTTTTTGTTGGGTCGTTTACGCGTTTGCTTTTCTGGAGCTTAGAATCAGATAGACGCAGTATACCGCCACCGCCAGCCAGATAAACAGAAACGCGATAAGGTGGATGTGCGTAAAGGGTTCGCCGTTGATGAATACTCCGATAAGGAGCATGATGGTGGGCGAAATGAACTGCAAGAAGCCCGAATTGCCCAGCGAAATTGTTCGAAGCGAAATGCTGTACAGAATCAGGGGCAGCATGGTCATCACGCCGCTCAAAAGCAGCCACAGCAAAAACCACCCGTTCGGAATACCCCCGTTATACACTGTGGTGCCGCGAACCAGAAGGAACACTTCCGCGCCGACCGCAATCGGCGCCAGCACCACCATCTCGGAAAAAAGCCCAACAAACGGGTCCAGCCCAATCTTCTTTTTAATGAGGCCGTAAACACTGAAGGACAGCGCCATAATCAGCGCGTAGGCCGGGAACTGGTGATACCCGAAGATCAGCACCAGCACGCCCACCGCGGCCAGAACGACAGCCGTAATCTTATAGAAGCCGGTCGATTCCTTTAAGAATATCATGCCGAACAAAACCACAACCAGCGGGTTGATGTAGTAGGCCAGACTGCTTTCCAGCACTCTGCCCGCCAGAACCGCCACGATGAAGGATGTCCAGTTGATGCCCAGAGCCAGCGCCGCCGCCACGATATACCAGCGGATTTTTTTATCTTTCAATTTTTTAAATCCGCTTTTATCGCCAAAGAATAACATAAACAGCGCCAGCACGATCAGCGACAGAATGATGCGGTGCGCGATGATTTCGGGCGAGCTGACACTGCCGATCAGCGCCCAGTACAATGGCATAAAGCCCCATATCAGATAGGCCAGTATGGCCAATAGATTGCCTTTTAATAGATTGTTTTGCATGTTGGTCCGCCGTTCCTAAAATATTGTGTATTACTATACCGTATAAGAAAAAGATAAGCAAGCTTTATCCGCCGTCCCGCCTATCTTCGAAAGTCTTTTTTGGCCCACACCGCCATCTCACGCACCTTTTCCGTGCTGTCGTCGGTGAGCGTTTCAATCTCGGACAGTGCCGCCCGATATCCTTTGGCCGCGGCGTAAGCCATCCCTTGCGTCAGCAGCTTGGTACGCGTGGCCATGTTCTTCCCGCACTTGGCTTTCAGGTGTTTGGTTTCGTTCTCCCGCAGGATTTCCAGCAGGCTGTATGTTTCGGGCGCTTTCCTTTCCTTCGGGTTCATGGGGCAGACCAGCTGGCACAGCTCGCACCCCAACAGCTCATAGACTTTCTTCCGTTCACTTTCAGGGATGCCTTCACTCATCATGTTCCGAAGGCACTTCTCCCGCGTCCATCCGCCCCCGTCAATCGCTCCCGTGGGGCACGCCGCGGCGCACCGGCGGCAGTCCGCGCAAAGGTTTTTGGTTTCGGATTCGCGGTCGGGCAAAACCTCTGCCCCGATCAGCACACAGCGCATGCTGATGAACGATCCGAATTCGGGATGGTAGTACAGCGAATTTTTCCCTATCGTCCCGCCAGTCGTCAGCATCTGCTTTTTGTAGTTCATCGCATTGGTCGCCTCAGCGGCCAACCCCAGTTCGCTTTTCAACAGAGCTATAAACACCAGCGCGTTTTCATAACCGAACTGCGAAGCCGGATAGTATTCCGAAAGCGCGATTTCGCCTTCGCCCGCCTGCCCGTCGGACGGAATATATCG
>CALMFG010000095.1 GCA_937863465.1 uncultured Clostridia bacterium | reverse complement strand
ATACGAAATTATTTATGTATCTCTATTCCAAGCGTGTATATTTAACTTTAACGAAAAGATGCTGGAATTTCATGCTATAGATATAACTCGTGAAATCCCTCAGCATTTTTTATATTTATCTGTAACTAGTAGTCAAGTTGATGAAACAGAAATAAGGTCTAAGTATCCTGCTGAATTAGCAAATAGGCTAATTGATACAAAAAACGCAATAGAATCTTTTTCTACTACTAATAACAACTCATTTGCAATTTCCATAAGACATGAAAACTATATTACTAAACAAAAAAACGCTGATGCAACAATAATTAAGGTAGATCCAGACGCGAGCGATTCTATAGAAATTATTAAAGAATCAAAAGACCCTAGCCAAACGTTCAATCTTTTGGCAAGAGAATGCGAGGAGAGGATTCGTGTAGAGCTAGATAAAAAAGGAATATCATTACCAGATGGGAAATCATTTAATAAATCTCATTTTGTAAAATTTGTTAAGTACTTTAACTTAAAAAATAAAGCTGAATACTGCTATCCATTTACAAAAACTACGAATACAACATTCTGTTATTCAATCAATACTGTTAGGTTCATTCTTGATAGAATACAAGAAGACCCAAGCATTATCCTAAAAATAAAGGAAAAACAAAAAAATGAAATGTAATTTATTCATTGCCCTACAACTGTAGGGCTTTTTCTTTACCCAAAATCAAGGAGGTGAAAATATGGTTGAAGTCATATCCCTGCTGTTCATCGGGCTGGTGACGGCGCTTTTGCCGTTATCGACGGCCTGCTAGGTGACATAGTGCCCATCGCGCAAGTGAGTATCCTCGCCGATACGGTTGCATTTTGCCCCACGCCCTTGCGGGTTCGAACCCCTTTGATGCATAATCAAAATAAAGAAACCATCTCGACTGTGGTGGTTTCTTTATTTTGGCGTACCTGGAGGGATTCTCGCGGACTTTCGTCCGCTATTCGCTCGCTCGTTCCTCACTCGCACATCAAGCTAAAAACGCCACCCCGTGGCGTTTTATTGACGCTTGATGCCCTTTCGGATTCGAATCCCTTCCAAAGTATCTAGATAAAACAAAAACACCTAACTACCTCAGGTGTTTCTGTTTTATCTGGCGTACCTGGAGGGATTCGAACCCCCGATCGCTCGGTTCGTAGCCGAGAGCTCTATCCAGCTGAGCCACAGGTACAAAAGTCGCCGTAAATTGGCTTATATATTCTATTATAGCCAGACGGGCTTGTCAACCTTTAAAAGCGTAAGACGGCACAGGTTTTTACAGGGTGGTCATGCTTTGTTTACAGGTTGTTCAGGGGTTTTTAATTGCAATAGAGTTGTAAAAATGGTATTATTCGCAAGAGAGATTTGAGGGAAATCCCCCACAACAACGCGAAAGGCCTGTTTTTACCATGAATAAAAAAAGAATTGCTATCCTGATTGTATCGATTGTACTGACCGCGGGCGTTGTTTTTGCCGGCGTGCGGTATGTGCGTATCCGCGAGGCGATTGCCAATCCGGTGTCATTTTTCTTCGGGGATGAAGTAGTGGTTCCCGATGCCGTGGCGTCAGATGAGGACACGGCGGTTCATGAAGTGGATCTGGTCTATAACGAAAAATCATATGTGAAAAAAGACAACATTCTCAACGTTGTTGTTTTGGGCAGAGATGCAACGCCGAAAACGGGCAAGTATGCCGATACGCGCTCGGACGGCGGCAACACGGATATCATGATCGTCATGGCGATTAACGTCGAGGACGGCTCCGTCAGGGCCATCTCGATTCCGCGTGACGCCATCGCTCATATCTATCACTATTATGACACCAAAGATGAGATTAACAGTGAATTCTTCGGCAAACTGAACAGCGCATACGGTTCGGGGCCGCGGGATTTGGATGATGTTCAACTCCGAAATTCGGTGACCTGTATTCAGGAATATTTGAACACATTTGGCACATTTGATATTACCATCAACAATTACATCGAAGTCGGCCTTTCAGGTCTGATGACCCTGACCGACAAGGTGGGCGGCGTAACGGTGACACTGAACAACTACATCCCCGAAGTCGGTGGAAAAGGTGAAACGGTCACACTGGACGCATATACCGCGATGCGCTATGTGCGCGACCGCCATAACTCGGGCGGCGACCTTGGCCGTGTATCCAACGCGCAGACCTACATCAAAGCACTGGCGCGCAAGATTCAGGAGATGGGCGTGACGACCATCGGGTTCGATATTGCGCAAGAGATGATTGCAAATAACCTGATGCACACCGATTTGACGCTGGATGGAATTGCGTCATTGGCTGGAATTCTGGTCGATACGGATATATCGGCGATTGATATGCAGACTGTACCGGTCATCGACGAAGAGGATATCGGGGGCTTTAAGGAATACTTGAAGAACTATGATTATGATTATGAAGCTTACTACGCTTCGATTGGCGCTGAGGATTTTGCCAATCTCGATATCAAAGAGGATGATGTTGGCGATTACGGTTTCTTTACGGAATATGAAGGTCTGGAAGAGATTATGCTGGACGTCTATTACGACGAAATTGTTCTTGAATAGTATAGGCGAAAAAATTCTACCGCTGCAGGCGACTGCGGCGGTTTTTTTTATTTGGAAAGGCGCGAGGTTTGATATATAATTAGAAAAACAGTACGGTAATTACGATTTATGGAAAATGACGGAGGATACAAAATATGAATATCATGATCATCATCATTGTAGCCATTGCGCTTTTAGTGCTCTGGCTGATTGGCGGCTACAACGGATTTATCAGAAGGAAAAACCTGGTGGAGGAAGCCTATGCCACCATGGATGTCTATTTAAAGAAGCGCTACGACCTCATCCCGAATCTGGTCAACACGGTGAAGGGATACGCAAAACACGAGAAAGAAACGCTGGAAAAGGTGGTCATGGCGCGCAACGCGGCTGCCAACGCCGCGACACCAGCCGAGAAGGCGGCGAATGAGACGGTGATGGAAAGCGCACTCGGCCGGCTGTTCGCATTGGCTGAGAACTATCCCGACCTGAAAGCCAGCGCTCAGTTCCTGGATCTGCAAGGTCAGCTTTCGGCTATTGAAGGCGAAATTGCCGAAGCACGCAAGTATTACAACGCAGTCGTCAAGATATTCAATACGCGTGTGGAGATGTTCCCGGCTTCTATTCTGGCCGCCATCTTTGGATTTAAGCGCTATGATATGTTTGAAGTGGGCAGTGTTGAGGAACGTGAGAATGTGAAGGTGAGCTTTGATGCGTAAGCGAAAGGCTCTCAAGCGGCTGGCGGCGATAGTCCTGCTGGTTTTGGCGGGCGCAATCCTGCTGCCTGCCGTGCCCGCCTCTGCTGGCGGCGGCGAGCTCTATGATATGTCGTATGACTATATCATCACCGGGTACTATGTGAACGTGGTGGCGCACGCCGACAACACCTATGATATCACCGAAACCATCGATGTGCACTTTAACTACTACAAGCATGGCATCTACCGCGAAATTCCCACACGGTATAACGGAAAAGTGACGCCGGTGACACATATCGAAACTTACGGTGAAAAAACCCAGATTAAGAACCTGATGACCGAGAAATATATCCGTCTGGGGGACGCAAACACCGAAATCATCGGGGACAAACGCTACAGCATCAGCTATAACCTGAACATGGGCAAAGACGAAAACGAAGGGTTGGACGCGATATACCTCAACATTATCGGTACCGATTGGGGAACCCAAATTGACGAGGTGGTCTTTAATATCGACGTGTCCGAGCTTGACGGGGTTTCCATCGACCCATCGGTTACGATGGGCTATGCGGGCAGTACCGACACGAGCAACAACATCGTCATCGTGGCGGGGCACTATATCATCGGCAGAACGACACGCGCCCTTGAACCGTATGAAGGCGTGACATTGTTTGCGTCCATGCCCGAGGGCACGCTGGACGCGGCTAAGGATCCTTTTGCATTTCGCAAAATACTGACCTATGGTGTTCCGCTGTTCACGCTGATGATGCTTTTTGCTTGGACGGCGAAATATGGAAAGAAACGGACACCCGTCCCGGTGGTTTCGTTCTATCCGCCCGATGGGATGAACCCGACTGAGCTTGGGTATGCCATCGACGAGCGCGTGGACAACGAGGACATCGGCGCGCTGATTATCTACTGGGCATCCAGAGGGTATCTGTCGATAACGGAAGAGCGATTCGGCAAGTTTACGCTGACAAAATCCGGCGAGATGAGCGTGGGGCACGCGGCTTACGAAGTCGGCGCATTTAGAAAGCTGTGGAAGCTGGGCGACGGAACCCAGGTGAAGAGCAGTGAGTTGACCAACAAATATTACACGCAGGTGGAAGCGATACGAAACGGTGCCAAAGTGCCGTACGAGATGGGACCCAAGCGGCTGTATCGGGAAGACGCGGCCAAAGCTTCGAGCTATATCATGCTGATTGCGTCATTGTGCTTTGCCGTGCTGGCGTTTATCGGATTCCCAATGTTTGTAGATACATCCAGCAGTGTGTTTGGCAGCTGTTTGATGACCGCGATATTCATGATTGGCGGATATATCTTCTTTTGCCTGTGGTTTGAAGGGATCTGCAAACGGATTCATAAGCGAAAATTATGGAAGACGGTTTTGTTCTTCATCATCCAGCTGGCATCGTATGGCTCTTTGATGGCGCTTGGCATCTCGATGTTTACCGAGGCGTTGTCTCTGGCCGAGGCGGCCGCGCTGATGCTGGTGCCCACGCTGGTCATGCTGGTGCGGCCTTCGATCAAGCAATTGACCGATTACGGGCTGGACCTCATGCAGAAAGTCCTGGGGTTCAGACAGTTTATTGAGACCGCTGAAAAAGAACGGCTGGAAGCACTGATTGATAAAGATTCGAATTACGTATATCGAATTCTGCCTTACGCGATTGTGTTGGGCGTTTCGGATATTTGGTCAAAGAAATTCAACACGCTGATGACCGAACCGCCAAATTGGTACAGCACATACGGCACCGGTGAATTCACCTCTCAATCGCTGATGCATTCGATGACTCGAACCACATCCAGCATCTCGAATGTGGCCAGCTCACAGCCGTCTTCATCCGGCAGTTCGGGCGGCGGAGGCGGCGGATTCTCGGGCGGCGGAGGCGGCGGTGGGGGCGGCGGCTCCTGGTAAACCGCGTTTAGAGCGAAAACAGGTCAACCATTTAAGACGAAAAGAACAAGTCAATGGGCGAAAGAAAGGGAAGCGGGACAGAAGGCATATGGTGACGAAGAAGAAGCGGCGTTTCGGTATGAGACCTGTCCTGTTTTTGCTGACAATTGCGGCGGTATTGTTTTTGCCCGCCGCATCGGCAAATGCGGAAGAATACAGTCGGGAATACGACTATATCATTAAATACTATAACGTGGATATCACGGCGCACGCGGACAACACCTATGACATCGTCGAAACCATCGATGTGCACTTCAATTACTCCAGGTGCGACATCTGCCAAGAGATTCCGACCAGATATCACAAAAAATTGACGCCGGTGACCAACATCGATACCTATGGCGAGACTTCTAAAGTTTCCCGGAGCGCCGATGCCCTGACCATCCGATTGAGCGATGCGGATAAGACCATCACCGGAGACAAGAAATACACCATCGCCTACACGCTGAATATGGGCGCGGATGATGTCAAAGACAGCGATCTTCTCTACTTAAACATCATCGGTACGGATTGGTATACCCTGATATATCATACCACCTTTAATGTCGATATATCCGAGCTAGGCGCAGCAGCGCAGGAAGTTTCGGCCACCATGGGATATTACGGCAGTACCGATTCCGAAGACCTTCTGGTGACCGACCACGGAACCTATATCAGCGGTGCTGTGCTACGCCCCTTGGTGCCTTACGAAGGGGTGACGCTGAATGTGGCGATGCCCGAGGGAACTTTCGTGGGCGACCAGAACGCGTTTGAATATCGCAAATTGTTCACATACGGCATCGCGCTTTTAACGCTCATTTTGCTGATATATGGGTACATCAAATATGGCAGCAAAAGAGAACCGATTCCGGTTGTCGGCTTTTACCCGCCTGACAACCTCAATCCGGCCGAAATTGGATATATCATCGATCAGAGTGTTGATAGTGAGGATATCGGCGCGCTTATCATCTACTGGGCATCACTAGGGTACCTGAAAATTGATGAGGTGGGGAGCGGTCGTTTTTTGCTGACGAAAATCCGCGACATGGGAGAAGAACGTGAACAGTATGAAGTGAATACTTTCAACTATCTATGGGAATGCGGAAACGGCAGCATGGTAGCCAGTTACGAATTTGAGGACACTTACTTCACACAGACGATGGAAATCAAAATCAGTGTGGAGAAAAAATATATGCATGGTGAAAAAAAACTTTATGATAAAAAAGCGTTGAAGTTCTCCCTTTTCCTTTTTCTGTTTTCTATGCTTTGTCTGATCGTGATGGCGTGTGTCGGCATACCGCTGATTGAGGCACAGCAGGGCAAAGACACGGGGGGATTCTTTTGGCTTATGGTCATGATGATGGCCTATTTTGCTTTGAGCGGCGCATTTGAAATCGTATATTTGAGAAGAAACAAAAAGACGCCGGCGGCCGGCATAGTGCGCTCTGTGATATTCACGCTGATACTGTTTGCGCTGACGATGTTTGCCATTGATTGGTATAAAACGGTAATCCCGCTTGGCGAAGTAATAGCGCTGCTTGGCGTGCCCTTTCTGGTCGCGATCGTTCGACCAAGCATTGAACAGCAGAATACGAAATACGGCTTTGATATCATGCAGCGTGTGCTGGGCTTCAAACAGTTTATCACCTATGCGGAAGAAAGCCGTCTGGAAATGCTCATCAATGAAGATTCAGAATACGTATTCAAAATGCTGCCCTATGCCATCGCGCTGGGCGTTTCGGATATCTGGGCAACAAAATTCGCTATGCTGTCAGTTCAACCGCCAAGATGGTATGCGGAAAGAAGAGCCGAGATGTTCTCGACAGAGTCAATGATTCACTCGATGGCCAGAACCGCGTCCGATCTGTCCAGTGCGGCAGTGTCCGGCCCGGCTTCGTCCGGCGGCGGTGACGGCGGCTCATCGGGCGGCGGTGGCGGCGGATCCTGGTAATGTCCGCGCATGAAACGCGAAATGGATTCAATCTTTAAACACGGGATAAAAGCGGCAAATGATTGGAATGCAAAGGAAAGGGAAGCGTGAAGGAAGGCATATGGTGACGAAGGAGAAGCGGCGTTTCGGTATAGGGCCTGTCCTGTTTTTGCTGGCGCTTGCGGCGGTATTGTTTTTGCCCGCCGCATCGGCAAATGCGGAAGAATACAGTCGGGAATACGACTATATCATTAAATACTATAACGTGGATATCACGGCGCACGCGAACAACACGTACGATATTGTTGAGACGATAGACGTCCGATTTAATGTGGCCAAGCATGGCATCTACAGAGAGATTCCAACGAGGTATCACGGCAAACTGACGCCGGTGACCAACATCGATACCTACGGCGCGACTTCTAAAGTTTCCCGGAGCGCCGACACCCTGACCATCCGCTTGGGCGATGCGGATAAGACCATCACCGGAGACAAGGAATACACCATCGCCTACACGCTGAATATGGGCGCGGATGAGGTCAAAGACAGCGATCTTCTCTACCTGAATATCATCGGTACAGGTTGGAACACGCTGATCTATCACACCACCTTTAATGTCGATATATCCGAGCTTGAGCCAACAAAGCAGGTTGTTTCTGGCACCATGGGATATTACGGCAGTACCGATTCCGAAGACCTTCTGGTGACCGACCACGGAACCTATATCAGCGGTGCTGTGCTACGCCCCTTGGTGCCTTACGAAGGGGTGACGCTGAATGTGGCGATGCCCGAGGGAACTTTCGTGGGCGACCAGAACGCGTTTGAATATCGCAAATTGTTCACATACGGCATCGCGCTTTTAACGCTCATTTTGCTGATATACGGTTACATCAAGTTTGGCAGAAAAAAAGAGCCGGTTCCGGTTGTCGGCTTCTACCCGCCGGACAACCTCAATCCGGCCGAAATTGGATATATCATCGATCAGAATGTCGATAACGAGGATATCGGTGCGCTTATCATCTACTGGGCCTCACTAGGGTACCTGAAAATTGATGAACTGGGGAGCGACAGCTTTTTGCTGACGAAAACCCGCGACATGGGGGAAGAACGGTCACCATATGAAGTGGACGCGTTGAACGCGCTCTGGGAATGCGGGAACGGCAGCACGGTGAGCAGTGAGGAGCTTGAAGATACGTACTACAAAAAGGCTTTTGAAATTAAACGTCATGTGAAGGCTATTTATGATTACGGTAAAAAGCGACTGTATGACAAAAAAGCGATGATGGTTTCCCGTTTTCTTGCCCTGCTTGGTGCGCTTTGTCTTTTGGTGCTGGGGTGCGTCGGGATACCAATGATGGAGACCGAGTCGAACGCCAACTTTTCGTTATTCTCGGGCATTTTCGCCATGCTTTTTTCCTACGTAGCTTTAAGCGGCGCATTTGAAAAAAACTATTTGAAAAGAAATAAAATGGAGCAGGGAGAGGGCGTAACGCGTTCCGTCATCCTCATGCTGGTGCTGTTTGTTCTGATGCTGTATGCCATGTTTCAGTTCGTCAAGGTGTTTTCGGTTGGCGAAACCGTGATGCTGCTCGGGGGGCCCTTTTTAATCGTAGTCATACGCCCGAGCATCCAGACGCAGAACACAGAATATGGCTTGGATATCATACAGCGCGTGCTGGGCTTTAAGCAGTTTATCACCTACGCGGAAAAAAGCCGTCTGGAGATTCTAATCGATGAAGATCCGACATACGTATATGACATTCTGCCCTATGCCATTGTGCTGGGTGTTTCGGATATCTGGGCAACGAAATTTGATGTATTGGTGACTCAGCCGCCGAGCTGGTACACGGCCAGCGGCATGGGAACGTTTTCAACCATGTCCATGATGGATTCGATGACCCGAACCGCGTCTAATATGTCCGACGCGGTCGTTTCATCCCCGTCGTCTTCCGGAGGCGGTTTTAGCGGCGGTGGCGGTGGCGGCTCATCGGGCGGCGGCGGCGGCGGC
>CALMFG010000094.1 GCA_937863465.1 uncultured Clostridia bacterium | reverse complement strand
GGGTGGAGCACGTGGACATACTTCTCGCCCATGTTCCTGTAATAAGCCTCCCACGGCCCTCCCCCTGCCCCGTCTTCCGGCTCGGGATTCTCCAGGCTCTTCCTGGCCCTGGGGTGCATGGTCTCCCACTCCAGCTTCGTGTAGTGGCTGTAGTCCTTCTCGTTCTGGAAGGCGTTGATGTTGTGGCCCATTCTGCGGGTGCGTTTGCCAAAAAAGATAAACGCGATGAAAACACCTAAAAAGATGTTGAGGAAGGTCAGCCACAGCAGGCTGAATCCGAATACGCCCGCGTTGCCGCCGAAGCCCACGATGGCCGACGTGGAGATAAATGTCGCCCCATAGGACAGCGCCATGACCGCCGGATGGATTTTCCGTCCGCCCAGCAGGTAGTCGCGCGCGTTTTTGGTGCGGTTATAGCCCATGTAGCCCAAGACGGCTACGATGAACAGGTAAATGACTATGACAATGATTTGTACTACATTAATCTTCATCTCTTCTCTTCTCCGTTCTTAAATGTCCAGCTTTTCAGCCATCTCTTTTTCTGCCTTGTCCCATTTTTCTTCCAGCTTCTTTTCCTGATCGGACTGGTCACCCTTGTTCCAATTGATTGTGCCGTAGACGACACACGCAATGGCGGACAGGATGCACAGTACGAAAGCGGCAAAGATTGAAAAATCACCAAGTCCTAACACGTTTCTCACCTCGTCAAATTATTTTCTTAAATAAAAAAGCCCTATGATTCAACATACGACTTCACATTAAGACAACATAGAATAAAACATTGTCGCATAAATGGTATTTTATTCAGATTAATGACATTATATTCATAAATTGTTCACATGTCAACTGGTTAGTACTAATAACATTTATTTTATCTGCCTGCGGGTTGAGATTGACCGGGGGCTGTGATATGATGCAAAGGTCAAAAAAACCATATGTAAAACCCCGAGTGATTTCGATGAATGAAGACAAACTGCAACGGATGCTGTCGCCCGAGAGGATGGCGCGGATAGACGGTGAAAAGCTGATGGAACGGATGGACTTAAAGGACGGCGAAACCGTGGCCGATGCGGGCGCGGGGCCGGGTGCTTTTGCGCTGCGGTTTGCCAAGGCTTTACCGAACGGAAAAGTCTACGCGGTGGATATCGATGCGCCTTTGCTTAGGATGATTGAAGCGCGGGCGGCTGAAGCGGGAATCGGGAATATTCAAACCGTCAACGCGTTAAATCTCGATATTCCGGCGGAAACGCTGGACAAGGTGTTCTGCTGTACCGTTCTGCATGAGGTGGCCGAAAAAGAGGCGTTTATCGCGGCGTACTATCGTCTGCTGAAACCGGCGGGCAAAGTATTCATCGCCGAGTTTTCCAGCGGCAGACGAACATTGGACGAGGACGACACGGTACGGCGCACGTTCATCGCGCCCGAACGGACCGAACAACTGCTGGGCCAAGCGGGGTTTATCTCGGCAAAGACCGAAACCATCAACCCGCTGATCTACCTGACCACGGCGGAAAAGCCGGAAGAATGATGCGACTTTTCATTTGGGGCTTTACTTTTTGAACAGCCCCGGTATAATAGTAGTGATAAAAACATATGTTCAAAATTTAACCTAAACGGAGTGAAGATAAAATGAGTGAATCATGCAGCAGCAACTGCTCATCATGCGGCGAATCATGCAGCAGCCGTTCTGAACAGCAGACCGATTTTACCGAAAAACTGCACGACCTGGCGCATGTCGGCAAGGTCATCGCCGTGGTCAGCGGCAAAGGCGGCGTGGGCAAGTCCATGGTGACTTCCATGCTGGCGACGCTGGCTAAACGAATGGACTATAACACCGCCATTCTGGACGCCGACATCACCGGCCCGTCCATTCCCAAAGCGTTCGGCATCACCGAAAAAGCCCAAGGCAACGAAAACAGCATTTTCCCTGTGCGCACCAAAACGGGCATCGACATCATGTCGGTCAACCTGCTTTTGGAGAACGATACCGACCCGGTCATCTGGCGCGGCCCGATTTTGGCCGGCACCGTTAAGCAGTTCTGGACCGATGTGGTCTGGGATGATATCGACATCATGTTCATCGACATGCCCCCGGGAACGGGCGATGTGCCCCTGACCGTGTTCCAGTCCATCCCCATCGATGGCATCGTGGTGGTCACGTCGCCGCAGGATTTGGTTTCGATGATTGTGGGCAAGGCCGTGAAGATGGCCAAGATGATGAATGTGCCTATCTTGGGATTGGTGGAAAACTATTCCTACTTCATCTGTGACGCATGCAACAAAAAGCATCTGCTGTACGGCGAAAGCCACATTGACGAAATCGCCAAAGAGTTCGATATTCCGCTGACGGCCAAACTGCCGATCAATCCGAAAATATCGGCGGCCAGCGACGCAGGGCTGATCGAGCTGTTTGAAGGCACCTGGCTGGACGAGATGGTGGCCGCGCTGACGCGTGATATCCCCACCGAAGAATAATGAAAGATAAGAATCAGCGAAGGAAGAAACCAAGCGCTGATTCTTTTTTATGCGCGTGCTCGTATAAAAAAAACTTCGGTATACTAAATTTTTCAATTGACAATTGTGCTGAAAGATGATATTTTGAAATTGCTTAAATTTCATGAATATTTTTACTATAGCCGTTTTTACCGTGGTTTCGTCATCAAAAGTGTCATCCTGTTATAAAAATGTGTTAAGTGGTATTTTGAAGTTTTAAGACAATAATAGGAGGTACACTTGAATATGAGTGGTACAGTCAAATGGTTCAATTCTGACAAAGGTTACGGATTTATCACTGGCGATGACGGCGTAGATGTGTTCGCACATTATTCCCAGATTAAAGCCGATGGTTTTAAAAACCTTGAAGAAGGTCAAAAAGTACAGTTCGATGTAACGCAGGGCGCTAAAGGTCCTCAGGCGGAAAACATCACTGTAATCGGCTAATTAAACCGAAGACATTCAAGACGCTGGCAACAGCGTCTTTTTTCATGCAACAAAAAGAGGATACCGTTTTGGCATCCTCTCAGCATTTCTATCCTATCTTTTCATCGCCGCGCCCTGATCGGCGGAAAGCACGTTTTGGGCGTAACGCCGGATGTAGCCCGACAGTTCCTTCTGCGGGCGAATCGTCATTTCGCTCTTCCGTTTTTCCAGCTCGGCGTCGTCCACTTTTAAGTTGATTGTATATTCATGCATATTGACTTCGATGATATCGCCGTCTTTCACGTAGGCAATCATGCCGCCGCTGGCCGCTTCGGGGGAGATATGTCCAATTGCCGCGCCGCGTGTGGCGCCCGAAAATCTGCCGTCGGTTAGGAGCATGACGTCTTTATCCAGACCCATGCCTGCGATAGCCGAGGTGGGGGAGAGCATTTCGCGCATGCCCGGGCCGCCCGCCGGGCCTTCATAGCGGATGACCACCGCATCGCCTTTGACGATTTTGCCGTTCATGATGGCGTCGATGGCTTCCTCTTCGCTGTTAAACACCTTGGCTTTCGCCGAATTGACCAGCATGGATGGGTCTACGGCGCTCCGTTTGACCACGCATCCTTTGGGCGCGATGTTGCCGAAGAGTATTGCGAGGCCGCCGGTCTTGGAGTAAGGCGCGTCGATGGGACGGATAACCTCTTCGTTCAGGTTCTTGGCTACCGACAGATTCTGCTTGACGGTACCGCCGGTGACGGTTAAACAGTCCTCATTCAAAAGTCCTTTTTTGGACACTTCTTTCATGACCGCCTGAACGCCTCCTGCGGCGTAAAGGTCCTGCATATGGTGATGCCCCGCCGGAGCCAGATGGCACAGGTTGGGCGTTTTTTCGCTGATTTCGTTGACCAGTTCCAGTGAGAAGGGCACATTGGCTTCTCTTGCGATAGCGGGGAGATGCAGAACCGTGTTGGTGGAGCACCCCAGCGCCATATCGATGGTCAGCGCGTTGCGAAATGACTTCTCATTGACGATATCCAAAAACTTGGTATCCGATTTATAGAGGTCCATGATGCGCATTCCCGCGGTCTTGGCCAGCTTGATGCGGTTGGCGTAGACGGCCGGTGTGGCGCCGTTGCCGGGCAGAGCGATGCCCAAAACCTCGCACAGACAATTCATGGAGTTGGCCGTGAACATGCCGCTGCAGGAACCGCAGGACGGACAGGCGTTTTCTTCGTAGTAGTGCAGCTGACTTTCGTCAATCTTGCCGCTGGAAAGCGCGCCGATGGCTTCAAATACGGTGTTGAGGTCCATCGCCTTGCCGTTTTCATCGTTCAGCGACAGCATGGGGCCGCCCGAGATGAAGATGGAGGGCAGATTCAGCCGTGCCGCCGCCATCAGCATGCCGGGGACGATTTTGTCGCAGTTGGGGATGAAGACCAGCGCGTCAAACGCGTGCGCGTAGGCCATGCATTCCACGCTGTCCGCGATGACTTCGCGCGAGGCCAGCGAGTACTTCATGCCGCGATGACCCATGGCGATGCCGTCGCAGACGCCGATGGTGTTGAATTCCAAAGGGGTGCCGCCCGCCGCCAGCACGCCGTCTTTCACCGCGCGCGAAATGGTCTGCAGGTGGATGTGCCCGGGGACAATCTCGTTAAACGAGTTGACGATGCCGATAATCGGTTTGTAGATCTGCTCGTCGGTCAGGCCGCCGGCCTTGAGCAGGGAGCGATGCGGCGCTCTGGCCGCGCCTTCTTTGATGCCGTCTGATATCATAAGGGAAAACCTCCTAAAAAAACTGGTATATCGCGCGCTTTAGATGGAAGCCGCGCGGAACTTCTTCATTACATTTTAGTTTATGCGAGTTAAACTTAAAACGCAAGCGAAAAACGCTATTTATCCAGACTTTGCAGGATTTCGAATCCCTGCTGCGTCAGGTGTTCGCGGAGCATGTCGGCATGCGCAAAGCCGGAGACCTCGCAGACCACATGCAAAATCACTTCGTTTAAATCCAGCTCGGCAAAGGAACGGTCGTAGTGCACCGAAACGATGTTGGCGTTGGATTCGGCGACGATATGCGAAAACTTTTCCAGCGTGCCTGGCACGTCTTTTAGCAGAACCATGTACTTCACCAGCCTGCCGCGGCTGACCAGACCTTTTTCGATGATTTTTGAAATCAGCCCCACGTCGATGTTGCCGCCGCTGATGAGACAGACCGTGTTCTTGCTTTTTATATTCACATGTCCGTAGATGGCCGCCGCCAGCGTCACCGCGCCAGCGGGCTCCACGATCTGCTTGTTGCGCTCCATCAGGTGGATGATGGCCGAAGCGGTTTCGCCGTCGGGCACCGTGACCATATCGTCCACGTACTGGTTGATGAGCGCGGTGGTCAGCTGACCCGGCTTTTTCACGGCGATGCCGTCCGCGATGGTGTAGATGTCCTCCAGTGACACATAGGACTTGCGCTTAAACCCTTGCGCAATGGCGTCCGCCCGCTCGGCCTGAACGCCGATGACCTTGACGTCTGGGTTGATGTGCTTCACCGCAAACGCCACTCCCGCCAAAAGCCCGCCGCCGCCCGCGGGCACCAGCACGGTGTCCACATCCGCAAGTTCGCTTAAAATCTCAAGGCCGATGGTGGCTTGCCCGGCGATGACATCCGTATCGTCAAACGGATGGATGAACGCGGCGCCGGTTTCCTTCTGAATGCGCATGGCCTCGTCAAACGCGTCGTCATAAAAATCGCCGTGCAGAACAACCTTGGCGTCGTATCCTTCCGTCGCCAAAACCTTGGCGAGGGGAGTGACCCGCGGCATGACGATGGTGGACGATACCCCGAGTCGGCTGGCCGCAAAAGCCACGCCCTGCGCGTGGTTGCCTGCGCTGGAAGCGATGACGGCTTTCGAGCCGCCCGACTGCACGAGTTTAGCGATTTTGTTATACGCGCCGCGCACTTTAAACGAACCCGTTTTTTGCAGGTGCTCGTTTTTCAGGTAAATTTGGGCGCCCGACATCTCGGAAAAACATTTGGATGAGGTGAGCGGCAGGTCGTGGATGACGCCTTTCAGGCGTTGCTGGGCGTGGCTGATATCCCGCATTTCCATAAGATTTTTTCCTTTCGTGGAGTTAAAATAAAAAAACCCTTAAAGCGCGATGGCTTTAAGGGTGATTCTTCGTCTGATTATTTAAATCTGACCCCTATGCACATGCGCCATAACAAAATCACCACCGGCAATCATGCCGATGAGAATAATAATTATCGCGATGAGCATATAAAGTTCAGTCATTTGTGTCCTCCAAATTTCATGTATTCTCTCACAAAAAGCGCGGGATGTCAATGCGTCGGACGTTAAATTTCGCTATGGTATTCGGGCAGGATGAAGGTTTCGCCCTTTTCCCTGATGAGGTGGATGCCGATGCCGTAGACGCTTTCGAGCTTTTCACGCGTCAGAACCTCCTGCGGGGTGCCCAGGCTGACCAGTCTGCCGCTGTTCAGTAATGCGATTCGGTCGCAGTACTGGTGCGCCAGATTCAGGTCATGCAGGATGCAGACCACCGAGAAGTGCTCGGCACGGCTTAAATCCCGTGCGGTTTTCAGGAAGGACACCTGATGTTTAATATCCAGACCCGCGACGGGTTCGTCCAGCAGCATGATGCCGGCCTGCTGGGTCAGCGCGCGTGCCAGAATCATGCGCTGCCATTCGCCGCCCGAAAGCTCGGTGACCATACGGTCCTTAAGACCGAGTATTTCGGCGCGCTGCATCGCCTGACGGGCGATGGCATAATCTTCCTCGCTTTCGGTCTGCATGCGCTTTAAATGCGGATTTCGTCCGGTCAGCACGATGTCCTGTACGGTGAAATCAAACTCCAGCGCCGCGTGCTGCTGTACCAGCGCCATGGTCTTGGCGATCTCTTTGGCCGAGAAGGCTTGAACATCTTTCCCATCCAACAGCACCTGCCCTTTTTGCGGCTTAAAGTACCCCGAAATGCACTTTAAAAGCGTGGTCTTGCCGCTGCCGTTGGGGCCGATGATGCCGAAGAATTCGCCGGGCTGAATCGTCAGTGAGACGTCATCCACCGCAAAAATTTTCTGGTCGTATGAATAGCTGACCTTTTGGACGTCAATCTGGCTCATACCGTTTTCCTGCCTTTGCGCAACAGATAGAGGAAGAAGGGCACGCCGACCAGCGCCGTGATGACGCCCACCGGCAGTTCCTGGCTGGAAACCAGATTGCGCGCCAGGGTGTCGGCCAGCAGAAGAAATACGCCGCCCGTGATGAACGAAAGCGGGATGAGTGTGCGGTGATCCGGCCCGGAGAGGATGCGCACCACATGCGGGATGACCAGACCGACAAAGCCGATGATGCCGCTGACCGAAACCGCCGCCGCCGAAGCGACCGAAGCCAGAATCAAAAGATTGCGCCGGACGCGCGCTGTGTTGACGCCGAGATGCCTTGCGGCTTCGTCGCCCTGCAGCATGATGTTGAGATCCCGCGCATACAGCCAGCAGAGGGCCGAGCTTGTCAGCATGATTGGCAGCCCGACCGAAACCTCGGTCCAGCCGGTCGCCGAAAAACTGCCCATGGTCCAGAGGATGATGCTCTCCATCTTGTCGCGGAAGAGAATCATCAGGCAGTAGATGAGCGCCGAAGACAGGGATGTGATGGCGATACCCGAAAGGATGAGCGAGAAGGTGGACACCTTGCCCCCGATGCGGGCGAGGTTGTAGACCGTGAACATGGCCGCGAGCCCGCCGAGAAAGGCGAAGATGGTGACCGCGCCGAAGCTGATAAAGGACACCGAAAAGCCCAGCGTCATGGCCACTGTGGCGCCCAAAGCCGCGCCCGAGCTGACGCCCACGACGTAGGAATCCGCCATGGGGTTTTTAAACATGCCCTGAAGCGCCGCGCCCGAAACGCTTAAAGCGCCGCCCACCGACAGCGCCATAAGCGCGCGGGGAAGCCGGAGCCTGAAAAATATGGTTGAGGCGGTTGAATCATCCTGCCCGCCGAGCAGGGAAAAAAGCGCGCCAAGGCTGACGCCCGAGCTGCCGACCAAAAAAGCCAGCAGCAGTGCAGCAACGCCGAGGATGAGCACGATGACGCCCAGCAGGGCGGGACGGATGAGGTGCTTTTTCAAAGGTTTATTCTCCCAGCAGGAAGTTCTGGATAATCGTCATGGTTTCGCCGATGCGCGGACCGGGGCGGTTGATAAGATCATCCGAGATAAACAGATAGTTGCCGTTTTTGACAGCCGAAAGCTGGCTCATCACGGGGTCGGAAAGCAGGGCTTCCTCGGAGACCCATGAGGAGACAATCAGCACATCCGGCTCGGCGGCGATGAGATCTTCGGCCGAGTATTCGGGCCATTCCACATCACTGCCCGCAGTGACGCATACGCCCCCCGCCATCTCGATGATGGTGTTGATGAAAGTGCCTTTGCCGGATGTCCAGTAGCCGGAATCGCCGATGGTCATGGCGTAGTACACGGTGGGGTGGGAGGCCATGGCGGCCGATTTTGCGGAGACCTCGGCGGCCACGGCGGCGATGCTGTCCACCAGCGCCTGGGCCTCATTCGTCTTGCCCACCTGTTCGCCGATGAGAAGGATGCTCTGCGCGACATCGTCATAGTAGGTGGGTTCCACCGAAACCACCTGGATGCCCGCTTCTTTCAGCGTGGCAATCTGCTCGTGCTGAAGGCCGTTGCCTGCGAAAACCAGATTGGGAGCAAGTCCGATGACTTTTTCGATATCAAATCCGCTGTAGTCGCCGATTTTTTCGATGGCGTTGGCCGCATCGGGGTAGTTGGAGCTGGCGTCCACGCCGATAATCTGGTCACCCACGCCGAGCGCAAACAGGATTTCGGTGATGCTGGGGGCGGTGGAGATGATGGTCATGTCGGCGGTAAATTCAGCTGGCGTGTCGATGGCCTGACCCATGGCATCGGTGGTTTCGTCCATGATGTCCTTGGCCACGGGGGTGGGCTGGGGGGCCGCGGCGGCTGCGCAGGATGTCAGCAGAGCGGCGATGAATACCAGAGCTAAGATAAGTGCAATTGTCTTTTTCATTTCGTTCCTCCTAATTTTAATTTAGAAGAACACGGACTAAAATTAAAAAACGCCCTGTCGAAAGCGATTGGGCGAGATTCACGAATTCGTGTCCGTCCGTTTCTTCCCTCCGAAGAATAAGACATGCTTGTGGTATAAGGCAGGTTTCCCGGCTCGGCTTCATCCCAAATCCTGTGCGCCTTCCCAAAAGCGGTTTGCTTTCGGTGGCGTTTGCACAGGCGGTCTGCCCTACGGTAGCGGAAGGCTGCAACGGCTTTTCACCGTTTTCCCTATTATCCAGCGGATGCTGGCACCCTAAACGCGTGTATTAACTTGTGGGGAAAACTATACCACTGCGCTAAAAAAAAGTCAATGCGGCCCGTGTAAATTCCGCACGAAAAAAAATCGCGAAAAAAGAAAAAAATGCTTTATTCTTTTTTTGATTTATGGTATAAAAGATATGCACGAATTTTGCGAGAATGGCGGAATTGGCAGACGCGCTAGATTCAGGTTCTAGTGAGCATTACGCTTGTGCAGGTTCAAGTCCTGTTTCTCGCACCAA